>DYNY01000002.1 GCA_020720815.1 Candidatus Elulimicrobium sp.
ATAATCAAAATGATTATTCACAACTTGGTAACACGTTTACAACTTTCACCCCACCCGCTCTTTCTTAAACTTCAAATAAAAAAGCCCTGAATTAATTCAGGGCTTTTTTATTTGATTTACTTGATAGATTTTACGCGAGCTGTTAGTCGTGATTTCTTGCGAGCCGCGGTGTTTTCTTTTATCACTCCACGCTTAGCCGCCTTATCAATAGCCTGATAAGCTTTTGGTAATAATTCCTTAGCTTTAGTTGCATCATTAGCTATGACTGCCTTATTTACACTCTTCACAACATCACCCATCACGTTCTTACGACGAATATTAAAAATACGTTTTTTTTCTGATTGACGATGTGCTTTTTCAGCTCCTTTTGTTATCGGCATATGATTTATTTAGTGGCAGTACTATAAATCATAATAGTTGAAAAAGCAAGGGCCTGTTCTTTCTTTTCCACGACTGTTGTACAATGAGCTAACTTTAATATGATTAGATTTCTAGAAGGTACTCTACAAGAACAGCGAGATTTGGACTTGATTGTCCTAGTTTATGGCATTGGCTATTTAGTAAGAAGTAACATCAATAGGCACATTTATGTCATTGGTGAAACGATTAAACTACACACTCATTTGGCCGTACGTGAAAACGCCATTGATTTATACGGGTTTTCTGAACCAAACGAACTAACATATTTCGAACTCCTACTTACCATTCCAAAAATTGGACCAAAATCTGCTTTACAAATACTCTGCCAAGCTGATCCTGATCTTTTAGCTACAGCAATTATGCTTCAAGATGCAGATCATCTACATAAAGTAGCCGGGATCGGTAAAAAAACCGCTAGTAATATAGTTACTCATTTAGCAGGAAAGATTGATCCTTTAACGACCGCTAACCTAACCAACCTTGTTCCACAAGACAATTTATCTAATGCCCAAGTTGATGCCATTGATGCCTTGATTACCCTCGGTTATGACCAAAAAGAAGCTAGAGTATATGTTACAAATATGGACCCTACCCTAGATGCAAAAACCCTTATTCAGTCTGTCTTGAAACAGGGACCGAAATTCTAACCTGAATACTATTCTTATTTTTTGGCAAAAACCAAGAATGTCCGTATACTTAACTCATGTTAGCAATGTTTTTCCTTCACCTAAAAAGACTTATCCCACGCCCGATTTTGGAAAAGATCCGTCCACCATACCACCTCGCCCTAGCTTATGTCGCTAATGTTTTCTATAAATACCCATCGCGAGATATTATGGTTATTGCTGTAACTGGCACCAAGGGAAAATCAACTGTTACCGAACTTATCACCCGAATACTTGAGACCAATGGTCATAAGGTAGCCTCCCTATCCACTATCCAATTCAAAATTGGTGAAGATAAAAAAAGAAACCTCTTCAAGATGACAATGCCTGGACGTTTTTTTGTCCAGAAGTTTTTACGTGATGCTGTAGATGCTGGTTGTACTCACGCTGTATTAGAAATGACTTCCGAAGGTGCTAAACAATTTCGCCACCGTTTTATCGAAATAGATGCTTTAGTTTTTACCAATCTAAGTCCTGAACATATTGAATCGCACGGCTCTTTTGCTAATTATAAAGAGGCCAAGCTTTCTCTAGCCGCCAGAGTAGCTGACTCGGGTAAACAACCGCGCTTCCTAGTAGCAAATATAGACGACGAACACGGTAGGGATTTTTTGGCTTTCAAAGTAGAAAATAAACTGCCCTACTCATTAGATGATATGTCACTTTATTCTTTGCATCGTGATAGTGTCAGTTTAGTTTTTGGAGATATTACAATTCGGGTTCCGTTAATTGGTTTATTTAATGTTTACAACATTCTTGCGGCCATAACCTTGACTCGTGCTTTGGGTATATCTTTTCTTACTATTGATAAAGCTTTACGTGACATTCCACCTATTGCTGGCAGAGTCGAAAGATTTTCGACTGCCAAAAATACTATTAAACAAATTACCGCCATTGTTGACTATGCTCACACCCCTGACTCTTTAGAAAAACTATATCAAGCCTTTCCGAACACAACTAAAATTTGTGTTTTAGGTAATACTGGTGGTGGCCGGGATACTTGGAAAAGACCAGAGATGGGCACCATTGCCAATACTTATTGTGATCAAATTATTCTCACAAATGAAGACCCTTATGATGAAAACCCTCGTAAGATTGTGGAAGAGATAGCTAAAGGAATAACTGACAAGAATAAATTAGAAATAATTATGGATC
This sequence comes from Candidatus Elulimicrobium sp., assembly GCA_020720815.1. Classification (GTDB taxonomy): domain Bacteria; phylum Patescibacteriota; class Minisyncoccia; order Phycocordibacterales; family UBA918; genus OLB19. The sequence continues at coordinate 2,241 of DYNY01000002.1, forward strand.
GCCGTCTGGCTATTAAAAGAGCCCTAGAAATTGCCCCTGATGGTAGTTATGTTCTTATCTCCGGCAAAGGTACGGACCCATATATTATGGGTCCACTAGGTAGCAAGACACCTTGGAGTGATGCCGAGGTAACCAAAGAGGAACTGGCTCTTCTTCCTACCAACTTACCAAACTAACGGACCACCGGTCACCTTCAGCCATCAAGTCTCCAGTAATCTTTTCACCATTAGAATTGAAGAGGGCTCCACTAACCATATTTCCGGCACTTACAATTGGCACCTGGTTCCATAAGGCGTGAATTTTTAACATCAAATCAAACTGATGCCACATACTAATCGGATTATTAAACCAGGCATGCGAAATGGGATGGGCAATAAATGGTAGTTCCCTTTCTTCCACCAGTCTACGCACACCGAGCGGGTCAGCACTAGCAAAACAAAATAAAATACCAGGAATAATTTTGGGCATATCTGCTTGAGAATTGTATGGTCCCGGACGATACTGTAACTTATTATTAATATTTCTCGCGACTTTTGAATAACCAAGAACGTTTAGTGTTTCCCTATAAAAAACCGGCATAAATTCTCCCTGTGGTACCAAGTATTGTTTATCAGTTGCATACACTTTTTTATTAACCCCATCATAGATAGTTGCTCGCAAGGCTCGACCACCTAAAGCCAAATTAACTGGACCAGCTTCTACTATTACAGCCGAAGGATCAGATTGTTGAAAGCGAAATTTAGCATATGAGGCTGTCGGAGAAAGATCCTGACTCAGGTACCTTGAATCTTCTGGCATTACCACGTAATCAGGCTCTTGTGCTAAAGCAGCTGCCAGAGCTTCTACTAATTGGTTAACCCGATATGATTCTCTGTCATCTAACTTAAAATAATCACTTCCACCAAATTTAGTGTCAATAATCGCCACCTTAGTTTTACCTTCGCGAACTTCATTATAATCAGTTTTATAAAAACCCAAATGACTACTAAAAGAAAGCAGAACCAGTATAGTTAAGGCCATTTCTAAACTTTTTTTATCATAGTTAGATTTTTCTAACCAATGCCAAAGGAATACTCCACCGGTCACAACAACGAGGGTCAAAAGGTAGACTCCTCCGAAGCGAGCTAACTGTATAAGCCATTCATGCTCAGCTAAAAGATAGCCTAAATAACCAAAACTAAAAACGACATTCGGCTTTACATGGTCCCCAAGTAAAAAACTAGAAAAAGAAAAAGAGCCCAAAACTTCTGAAACAACAAAAACTAATGGAGTTAGGATTAAAAACCATCGCCCCTTTAGATAATGATTGATAGACCACAAAAGTGACGAACAAAAAATACCAGCCACACCAATAAACACAGACACTGAGAACCAATAAAAACCAATGATTGGCAACTCTGCCTTTCCCAATCCCAAATCAATCCACAAAATCGGGTAGGTATTCCAAAACCAAACTACTGTCAGCATTGACTTTACTGTCCAAACAGTAAAACCGCCTAAAGTAGCTTGCCATAGATGACTAGATTGCTTGAGTCCAATGAAATAAAAAATCAAACCTGGAAAGACAATCACCCATAGAGCCGGAATAAGAAATCCGATTCCCAAGCAAAATCCGCTTCCAAGGTAATAAGTAGTTAGTAGAAACTTTTTAGATTTTAAAAAGGTGGAATTCTCTCTTCTTAACATATTAAGAATAATACAATACTATGCCGGCCGTTACCGAAACATTAAGTGACTCCTTCTTCCCAAGCATAGGTAATTCTAATATTTCATCAACTAAGCTTAAAATCTCCTGCGGAATCCCTTCGGTCTCACTGCCAAAGATATAAGCAGTCTTGGCTTTAGGCTTATAATTAGGCAACTTAATTGATTCGGACGATTGTTCAACAGCCACGACCGCTATCCCCTCTGCTTGTAACTGATCAAGCAGAGCCGGCAAATCATCAGTCCCTTCCCAAGAGATTATCTGCTCAGCCCCCAGCGCTGTCTTATGTATTTCCGGTACCGCCCGACCAAAACGATCGGTTGGAGTGGGTGTATAGCCAGATAAATAAACTTTACTCACCCCAGCCCCATCACAGGTCCGAAAAATTGCTCCAACATTGTAATGACTACGGATATTGTGGAGAATGACAATCTTCATACTTTGTAGATTACCAGATAATCCAATCTCCGCCAAAATTAACATGAGTTGGATTCAAAACCCGCTTTTGCTTTGTAAAAATAATGTGTTATAGTGCGACCACAAAAACATGCGCCTATAGCTCAGCCGGTACGCGTGAACTGCATCCCATGCACTTCACCCTTATTAAGGAGAGAGGTACGCAATGTTAAAATGTAAAAAATGCGCCTATAGCTCAGCCGGTAGAGCAGCTCCCTTTTAAGGAGAAGGTCCCAGGTTCGATCCCTGGTGGGCGCACAAATTAAAAACAGCCTTTGGGCTGTTTTTAATTTGTGCGCCCAAGTAATGCACCTACGTGCATTACGTCCAGGGATCGAAGCCCAATTGGATACTGGTCGTGTAACGACCGATACCCCTGGTGGTAATAATATAAAAACATTAAGTCGAAGACGAACAAATAAACTTAGTGACTCGTGACCACTAGTGCGCCTAAATAATCTACTTAATTGGGATACTGCCATCGTAGAGGGAGATACCCCTGGTGGTTTTAAATAAAGTTGCTATCTCGAAAATTCCTGAATGATATTATGCGTGATAATACTCCCTACTTCTTCTTACCCAAAATCCATTGATTAAATAATTGTCCAACTACACCAACCAGAAGTCCAAAGAGGGCCATGCCACAAAACTTGGTGATAACAAAAAGCCAGAGTCCGGCGTTACCTGCTGGAACAGCAGCTGGTAAACCGCCTAAAAAGACTGAAAAAGCCCAAAACATACCCGCCGGGATACTAGAATAAATTGTGGTGTCTTCACTAATAAGATGAAGTGCTACCCCAAGAACTAACATGACGAAAACTAGCGTTACCGTATAAAGTGCAATATTGAATCCAAATATACCCATCGTCTCTTCGGCGTCTTTCATATCCACCCGAGACAGCTTTGATAGTCGAGCCAAGCGTAAGAAACGAATGATTCGAACGATTCGGGCCGACTTAAGAAAACTCAAATTTCCTAAGCCGAAGAAAGACGGTAAAATCGCCACTAGATCAATTACGCCAAAGAAACTAAAAGCATAGATGCTTGGTTTTTTGGCGGACCACAGGCGACCGATGTACTCCAGAGAGAATAAGGCGACCGCCAACCACTCGACAACAAGAAACACCACATTATAGACAGACAATGACGAAACAGTTTCGAGAACAATTACTAAAATAGAAACAATGGTCGCGGACGAGAGAACATCATTTACAAGAGAAAAGTATTTGTCTTTTGGATCATCGAAAATTTTCCGGACCAGCTGTTTTGAAAAAATCATATTTCAAAATTATATCACCTCACTAAAAATAATTTCTTTGGTTTTTATAAAGACAGCACCCACCCTTCCAGGGCCAGGTCTATATCTCGCTCCCCAGCATGACCATCATGATAGAGGGTTAAAAGTGACAGCGCTAATCCTTCGATTTCGCCTGACTTGAAATTACCAATCGCCTTTTTGGCTTTGTTATAGGGAAAATCTTTTATCCCCGCTTCGCCGGCAGACTTAGTCAACATAGCGAGCCTCAAGGTTTTTATCTGCCACCACAGCACACCGATAATTTCTTCCGCTGGTAAGTCATTTTTCATCGCCTCTTGTAGCAAGAGCCAAAGGGCTCGTTTGTCTTTTTGCAAAAGTACGTCCGCCAATTGAAAGGGATTGAAGACTTCACCTCCTTCATTTTTGTATTCAGTAATAGACGTGGCGTGGGCGGTTAGTATCTTTTTAGGACCAACCAACAGTCCCTTCTCCACGACAATAAACGTCTGGCTAGAACTAGCTAAGTCAGACGCCATGGCTTCCACCTCAGCGGAAAAACCTTCAGCTTGCGATGGCGTATCCAAAACATAAACGTACTTCTCCCCAAAGAGTGAGGTAGCCCCAACCAGACTAGCTAGCTGACCAGGTAAATATGTCTCCGCTTCCACTCGTATTACAACCATAGACGGATCAGTATCTTTAAGTGAATCAAGTTGGTTTGAAAGTGCTTCTCTGACCTTTACTTCATTTGCTCCATAAAAAACAATCAACATATTTATCGCTTAGGTCTATCAATTAAATCGGCCCAATTTTTACCCACCGCCACATCAACTTTAATCGGTACACCATGCGTTTCTTTATTTCGCAAAACTCCCTCCATTAACTCAACCAATTTCGGCACTTCCGCTTCTACCAGCTCGTCTTTTATTTCAAACACTAACTCGTCATGGACCGGTAGTAGCATCCTGACTTCAGCTAACTTCCCCTCACGGACTAGATAGTCATACACCTCGTTCATCGCCACCCGCATCACATCCGCCGCCGTACCTTGAATCGGCGCATTAATAGCCATCCGCTCCGCCTGCGCTTTGATAAAAGGTGCAGAAGACTTAATCCCCGGAAAATGACGTCGGCGACCAAACAACGTTTCGGTGTAGCCATGCTCGCGAGCAAATTCTTTTGTCTCTTCTAGATAATCTGCCAGCCTGGTAAAGGTGTGGAAATAGGCATTTAAAAACGACTGGGCCTCTTCTCGACTGGTGTCTGGACCAAGATTAGTGCGCAGAGCATTAACTCCCATCCCATAAAGAATACCGAAATTAATTACCTTAGCCTTCCGACGCATGTCACTGCTTACCTCGTCGGCATTTACCCCAAAGACTCGTATCGCGACCCCCGTATGTACGTCTTCACCGCGCTTAAAGATATCCAGCATTTTGGCGTCATGAGAAAGAATAGCGGCAATCCGAAGCTCAATTTGCGAATAGTCTATTCCTACCATCGTGTAGCCTGGGGTTGCTACAAAAGCGCGCCGAATCGCTTTGCTCTCATCGGTCCTCGTGGGAATGTTTTGCAGATTTGGATCCTTGGAGGACAGTCGTCCGGTCACCGTCCCGGTTAGCATAAAAGTAGAATGAACTCGTCCATCCTCCCCCACCTGTGTCGGCAAGGTATCGACGTAAGTGGAGACTAATTTTTGTAGTTCCCGGTAACGTAACAGTGAAACTATTATCGGGTGCACGTCACGTAATTTTTCGAGCTCAGATTCTTTAGTCGACCTTTGTCCGCCGGCGGTCTTCTTCTGATTTTTGGGCTTTAGTCCTAGAGTATCAAATAGCACCTCCCCTAATTGCTTAGGTGAGTTTATATTAAATTCACTCCCAGCCTCTTTATATATTTCTGTCTGTAACAAAGTTAGCTCTTGATGCATTTTTACCCCCAACTCCTTTAGATAAGGAATATCGAGTAAGACGCCGTTCTGCTTCAATTCTTTTACCACCTTAATCAATGGTTGCTCAATTTTTTCGTAGACCGATTTAAGCTCGCCGGTTTTATCAATCAACTCCTCAAGCCGATTTTTAGTAGCGACAAAATCATTAGTCTGTAAGTAAGCTCGACCGAAATCAATAATATCAGCTGAAGTAGCATTAGTGCGTTCACTCTCCAAAAGCCAAAGCATAATGCTGGCTTCCAGCAACTCATCTTTCGACATATTCACGACCTCAGGTAAAGCTTGAACATCACCAAAAGTTGGTAAATCTAAAACTGTTTTAAGTCTTACACTAAGTGTCCTAAAACCAAGCTCACTAAATAACGAAATTATCTTTTCTCTATCAACTGCGTCTTTCCAGTACTGTTCTGGTGGTTTAAAATCTATTGGCACGTCGGTACGAATGGTCGCCAGCATTTTTGAGAAACGAGCCTCTTCTTCCCCTTCCTTCAAGAGATTAATAATCCTGGGTTTTATTCCTACCTCTAGAAATGTCCCCTCGTCTTTTTTTAGTTTTTTATAAATAGCATCTAGGTCACCAAATTTTAGAATCAAATCGGTGCCGGTCTTTTCCCCAATACCAACTATCCCGGGAATATTATCCGAAGTATCACCGCGCAGGCCTTTGTAATCTGGCACAAGCTTGGGCGGAAAACCAAAACGCTCCTTGACTGCTTCTTCATCATATAAAATAGTCTCATTGATTCCTTTTTTTAAAGTGTAGACCTGGACTCTTTTCCCTTCTACACATTGCATGGTGTCCATATCACCAGAAGCAATCACTACCCCTAGGTCAGTAATATTTTTTGTTTTCAGTGCAATCGTACCTAAAACATCATCGGCCTCAAAGCCAGGGTTTTCATAAATCGGAATACCGAAAGCGGCGAAGATATCCCGCGAACGAATAATTTGTGCCACTAAAGCTTCGTCTGTTTTTTCTCGTTTAGCTTTGTAGCCTTCAAAGGCAGTATGACGGTAAGTTGGCTCTGGCAAATCATAACAAGCTACTACATAGTCTGGCTTTAGATCTTCAATAATTTTAAGCAACATCGCTACCACTCCATAAAGAGCCCCAGTTGGTTCTCCTGATGGAGAGGTGAAATCTGGCAAAGCATGATAAGCACGGTGCAAGATGGCGTGGGTATCTAATAGAATTAGTCTTTTTTTGTATTTTTGAGTAGACACTTCCCTACAGTATACTGATTTTTAAGCACCACCGCACTAGGCTTAGGATTTATCTACTTTAGTAATAGTTAGCTCTCTTTCCTCCTGGCTTATGGTTTTGAATTTTAGCAAAAAATGAGCTGGTAGGGCTTTTGCGATTTTTTCCGGCCACTCAATACAGAACAGTGTCTCCGGACTATTTAATAAATCCCGAAAATGTAAAGGTTCTAATTCCAAGAGTGAATCTATCCGGTAGGCGTCCATATGAATTAGCTGTTTAAACTTCGGATGATTAGTTTTATACAACTTAAGAATCGTAAAAGTTGGACTCTGCACCGTATCTTTAACTCCCAGCTCTTGTGCTAAGGCTTGTACAAAAGTCGTCTTACCAGCCCCCAGCTCTCCAGACAGTCCAATCACCATAGCTTCATTTACAGCATAATTGTTTAAGGCTATATCCGCTATAAATTTTTGCGCGACTTCAGGTAGAGCGGCTAAATTTTTAATTACCAACTTTTCGGTCATATAATACAAAATAACATACAGTAATTTTTGGAATCCGTACATGTTACAATATTATTTAGTATGATGAATTTTAACGACAACATAACCAACGCTCGTTTAGCTGAACTACGCAGTGAAGAGGAAGAAAAGTTAGTCCAAGCCATGGCACCTCAATACGGACTGGAGTATGTAAATCTTCATGGCTACACCTTAAATCCAGAGGCGGTTGCTACTATTCCCGAAAATAAAGCCCGGTCGGCTGGTATTGTAGCCTTTGATCACTCACACCAAACACTAAATGTGGCTATGAGGAGTCCTAATAACGCTGTCACCTTACAGGTTCTAGATGAAATCCAAACCAGTAACCGTCTAACTATCATTCCCTACCTTTGTTCTACTGGCAGTCTCGAACATGCCTGGAAACGCTACGCTGATTTAGTTACATCTAAATCCAGCGAGAAGGGAGTATTCGATATCGACCCACAAGAAATTATTAAGTTTGTTAAAAGCATTAACAAAAAAGAAGACGCTGCGGAAATGATGGATAAGGTAGGAGGCATCAACAATGCCAGACGCGTGACTGAGACACTTGAACTGATATTTGCTGGAGCCATTGCTCTTCGCTCTTCTGATATTCATATCGAACCAGAAGAAAAGGTTGTCCGTCTTCGTTATCGCCTAGATGGTATTCTGTATGACATCTACGACATTGACCGCTACATCTATGAGCGCATGGTGTCACGCCTAAAACTCCTAGCCGGCATGACCCTCAACCAAAAACAACAAGCTCAAGACGGTCGTTTTACTTTTAATGCTGGAGACCGCGAAGTAGAAATTCGCGCCTCAGTTATACCTGGCTCATCGGGCGAATCTATTGTTATGCGTATTCTTGACCCATCAGTTGCGAGTTTTACTTTAGAAAAAATCGACCTCAGTCCTGTCTTACGCGAAGCGATGATGTTGGAGTTAAAAAAGCCTAATGGTCTAATAGTGACCACCGGGCCAACTGGTTCAGGTAAGACCACCGCTCTTTACGCATTTTTGCGAGCCTCTCACACTGAAGGTGTAAAAATTATAACGATTGAGAATCCAGTTGAATATAAACTCGAAGGTATTGTCCAGACCCAAACTGGTGATGATTACACTTTCGCCTCTGGCTTACGAGCAGTTCTACGCCAAGATCCCGACATCATTATGGTGGGAGAAATCCGTGACAAAGAGGTAGCCGAGACAGCTATTCACGCCGCCCAGACTGGACACTTGGTGTTCTCTACTCTGCATACTAACAGTGCGGTTGGTGGCTTCCCTCGTTTGATTGACCTGGGCATAGAACCACGCATCCTCGGCAGTGCTGTAAGTGCCTTTCTTGGTCAACGTTTAGTCAGACGACTATGTAATGAATGCAAACAAAGCTACCAAGCGTCTGACGCTGAATTTGCTATTCTAGCCCAAATCATGGCCGGGCACCCTAAACCCGTAATTTTAGAAAAACCCCTCACCTTATATAAGGCCGTCGGCTGTGCAACCTGTAGCGGACAAGGTTACAAAGGCCGGATGGGTATCTTTGAAGCAGTATTGATGGATAAGGCAGTGGAAGAGGTGGTGATTAGAGACCCACGCGAACATCTAATTTTGGAAGCAGCCAGACCTCAGGGTATACCAACCATGGTAGAAGATGGTGCAGAAAAAGTCCTTAGAGGTGATACAACCCTAGAAGAGCTTGAGCGTGTAATTGAACTTCCAAAAATTAATCCAATATCCCCTAACACCAACATTCCGCCAAGGACAGGAGCGACTGAAAAACCAACTGATAACAATAATCCTGACTTATTTCTATCGCACGTAGTTAACTAAAACCAACCTGCGATGAAAGATAAAAAACCACTCCGGTCAAGCTGTTTTTTATTGCCACTGTGCTATATTGCAAAGTAGTTACCCGGTCCTTCACATTAGTTCCAGAATATAACTCTCTAAGCAAGGCTTCCGCATTGAAAGTGAATACCGCGCTAAGGAAGCATGTAGCACCCTCACTCAAAGGTGAGCGCCACAAACCCCTCGCAACGTATTCAAGTTGCTTAGAGAGTTATCGTCTGGAAATTGAGAATCAAAAGAAAAAATGGTAACTACTGTTACCGAGAACAACCTTACTTTTATATATTAGCACAAATAACTTATTTGTCAACTACTTTTTTCTCATCTTTCTAATTTGCCCTCATTTTATATAATAAACAAGAAATTAACCCTTTAATTTGCTATTATATTGTCATGGCAGAAAATACTACTCAGACACCCATAAAACGCGATGAGGCCAGTAATCTTGACCAAGCTCTCCGTCCACAAACTTGGGAAAATTACGTTGGCCAAGAAAAGATTAAGGAAAATTTACGAATTTTGTTGACCGCTGCCAAGGAACGTGGGCATGCCGCTGAGCACGTCTTACTTTACGGACCGCCAGGACTCGGCAAGACGACACTTGCCCACCTAATTGCCAAAACCCTCGGTACCAACATGCGCGGAACTTCTGGCCCAGCCATCGAACGAGTGGGTGACCTCGCCGCTATTTTAACGAACTTATCTCCAGGTGATGTACTATTCATTGACGAAATTCACCGTTTATCAAAGACGATTGAAGAGGTGCTCTACCCCGCCATGGAATCTGGTGTGCTCGATATTATTATTGGTAAAGGGCCTTCGGCCAGAACCGTCCAGCTCGATTTACCGCCCTTTACCTTGGTCGCCGCGACTACCCGCATATCAATGCTTTCAGCTCCTTTGCGATCACGTTTCTCCGGCGGTACCTTCCGGTTGGAGTTTTACTCCAGCTCAGAAATAGCTCTAATACTAGAACACTCTACTACCACTTTAGGTATCTCTGCTGACGCCGATACGATTATGGCTATTGCTGAGCGTAGCAGGGCAACCCCGCGCACCGCCAACTACCTACTCAAACGGTGTCGGGATATGGCACAACTTGCTAGTTGTGACCTTACTACCGACATTATCTCTAAAACCTTCACTCTCCTTGGGGTAGATAACTTGGGACTTAACGCGCAAGACCGAGCCGTGCTTGAAGTTATAATAGAAAAATTTAATGGTGGTCCAGTTGGCCTTAACACCATTGCAGCCGCCACTGGCGAGGAGCAGGCCACGATTGAAGATGTAATCGAACCCTACCTAATTCGTCTTGGCTTACTCGAGAGAACGCCACGTGGTCGAGTAGCCAGTAGCGATGGTTACAAACATTTACAAACCCTTACTATAAATTCAAAATAAATATGTCTGGACATAATAAATGGTCAAAAATAAAACATAAAAAGGCCGCTACCGATTCGCAAAAAAGTAGGGTATTTTCTAAACATTCTAGTCTTATCGCCATGGAATCGCGCAAAGCTGGAGGAGATGTAAATTCGCCAAGTTTATTTGTCGCCATCGAACGAGCCAAAAAAGATTCTATGCCCAAAGAAAATATTGAGCGAGCCGTGGCCAAAGGTAGAGGTAATGACGGGTCTGAATTACAAGAAGTATTATTTGAAACCTATGGCCCGGGTGGCGTCGCTATGCTTATTACTGCCATCACTGATAACAACAACCGAACTAGTCAAGAAATTAAACATGCCCTCAGTCACTTAGGATACCAGCTCGGTGGTCCAGGTTCAGCTAGTTGGGCTTTCACTAAGAAAGACCGTGTCTACACTCCAAATAGCCCCCTAGCCCTCTCTGAAGAAGATGGTGAACAATTGGCTCATTTGGTAGAAACCCTAGAGGAGCTAGACGACATTCACGACATCTTTACGACAGCTGACGAAGTGAATTAAAAATGAACCAGCCTTTACGAGTTTTGGCGATTGACCCTGGTTATGATCGAATTGGTTTAGCGATAGTAGAAAAAGACGGTAATAAAGACAAGGTAATTTATTCCACCTGCATTGAAACTAAACGCCACCTAGCCTTTGCTAATCGACTTCTGGTAGTTGGTGATTCGGTAGAAAAGGTTCTTGCCGAGTTCGCACCTCAATGTGTTGCAATTGAGACTTTATTCTTTAATAAAAATATTAAAACCGCTATTGGTGTAGCAGAGGCTCGAGGTATGATTATGTACTTAGCTAAAAAAGCTAAGTGTGAAATTTATGAATATGGTCCACAAGAAATAAAGGTAGCTATCACTGGTTATGGTAAGAGTGATAAAACGGCTGTTTTAGATATGGTTAAGCGTTTAGTTAACAACGTCCCAATTTCCGCCCTTGATGATGAATACGATGCGATTGCAGTTGGGGTTACCTGCCTTGCACAATACCGCCAGTCTAGGTAAAATCGCAGACGGGTTTAGCAGGGTTGAAATTCTTTAATAACTCTGCTAAAACAATTCCTAATTAGTAATCAATGAACGTTATGGTATTTTTACGACGCGACGATGAAGAGGAAGAGTTAGAGACCCCTGAAGATGAGGAGGCTACTTTGGCTGACGATATTCTTGATGAAGTTGAAGAGGAGGTGGCCGATATCGTTGAACCAGGAGACATTGAGGGATTTGGTTTAATTGTAGAGAGTGGTACCGAAGAGGAAGAAGAGGAAGAAGAAGATGGTGATGAGTCTCTAGAAGAAGACGCAGAAGATGTTGATTTTGACACTTTTGATGATGTCGATGAAATGTAGTAAAAACGAAAGGGCCGGCTTGAAAGCCGGCCCTTTCGTTTGGTCTATTTTAAAGTTAGCAAAGAGACATTTTTCTTACCTCGTTTAAGGTGGACCAATTCCCCGTCCTGATTTTTATCTAACACATAGGCCAGGTCGATAACCTTCACACTGTTTACCGACACCGCTCCACTCTCAACAAATGTTCTAGCTTCTCTTTTACTTGAAGCTAACCCACTAGTTACTAATGCATCCAATAATGGCATACTATTATCAACGGTGGTAGTTGGAGCATTAGCAAGCAAAATATCTTTTTCGGTCATAGTAAGTTCATCAATGGCCACATCACCAAATAAATATTTGGTGGCTTTTTCTACATTACTACAAAGAACAGACCCGTGCACAAGAGTGGTTACTTCCTTGGCCAACAACCTTTGGGCCTCTCTTTGTCCTAGGTTATTTCCTGACTCTTCTTCAACTTGTAAAATTTGTTCTCTACTCAACAAAGTAAACAGCTTCAAATAATCAAACACATTCTCATCAGTCACATTCAACCAAAACTGATAAAAAGCAAACGGTGAAGTTTTCTCCGGGTCTAACCAAACTGCATTACCTTCACTTTTACCAAATTTCTTACCAGTACTTTTATCAACAATTAAAGGTACCGTTAAAGCATGTACCTCTGCTCTTTCTACTCGTCTTATTAGATCTACTCCAGCCACCATATTACCCCATTGATCTGAACCACCAACTTGTAGCGTACAACCATGCTCTTTAAAGAGAGTCAAATAGTCATATGCCTGTAATAAAGGATAAGCAAACTCGGTATAAGAGAGGCCGGTTTCAGTAGCTAGTCTTTTAGCAATAGCATCTTTTTTAATTAATTCATTGACCGTGAAGTGTTTCCCGATATCCCGCAAGAATTCGAGCAAACTCAAAGAAGACAGCCAGTCATAGTTATTAATGAAAGTAATTGAACCAACATCCAAAATTGTTTCCGCCTGTTTTTTAATTTTCTTTACTCTTTCCTCTACTTCCACTTGACTAGAAAGAACTCTTTCTTTATCTGGCTTTGGATCGCCGATCATACCGGTACCACCACCAACTAAAAAAATTACTTTATGTCCATCATTAATAAGGTGTTTCAATAACAACCAAACCACAAAATTACCCACATGGGCTGAATCCGCGGTAGGATCAATACCGTGATAAACCGTCCTTTTCTTATTATTAATAATAATTGCTAAAGAGTCAGCTGAAAACTGCCCCACAAAACCACGCCACTGTAATTCTTCCACTAAATTCATAAAAATACTCTAGCACAGAATCACCCTAAGTTGTCTAGACAAGTTGTGCTACTATTGGCAATATAAGCATCTATTGTATGATAAAAAAATGGTGGAAACACGTCAGTGTTAAAGAATTAATCAAAGATTTAGTGGCTACGGTTTTTGCCCTATCCATCATCATTTTGGCCGGCTTTTTAATTTGGGTTTCTACATTAGAAATACCAGATCTTTCCTCATTTGAAGAAAGGCGCGTTCTGCAATCAACTAAAATTTATGACCGCACCGGTGAAGTATTACTTTACGACTTATTTCAAGATGTTCGTCGCACCGTTGTACCATTTGAAGAAATTTCCCGACATATCAAAAATGCCACCATCGCAATTGAAGACGATCAGTTTTATAACCACCACGGTGTTGAACCAAAAGCGATTGTCCGGGCTGCTTTAACCAACCTCGGTCAAGGCGATTTATTGGGTGGACAAGGTGGATCAACCCTAACCCAACAAGTCATTAAAAACTCAGTCCTACAGAGAGAGAAAACTCTAACTCGTAAAGTTAAAGAGTGGATTTTGGCGATTAAACTTGAGCGGGTTTTAAGCAAGGATGATATTCTTGGTATTTATTTAAATGAATCACCTTACGGCGGAACTATTTACGGAGTCGAAGAAGCATCTCAGGCTTTTTTTGCCAAAAAAGCGATCGATGTTTCCTTGAGTGAGGCCGCTTATTTAGCCGCCCTGCCTCAATCACCTACCTATTTGTCTCCTTATGGAAATAACAAAGAGGCCTTGGACACCAGACAAAAACTAGTCTTGAAAAGAATGCTCGAACAAGGAATGGTTTCTGAAGAGGAATACAAAATTGCAGAAACTGAGAGTGTTAAATTTCAACCACAGGCTGTTACCGGAATCAGGGCCCCTCACTTTGTGATGTTTGTGCGTGATCAAATAGTTCGTAAATATGGGGAAGAGGCTCTTTCACAGCGTGGTTTACGTATCATAACCACCCTAGATTGGGATTTACAAAAAGAAGCTGAACGAATCGTGGCCGAACGTGGTGCAAGTAACGTCGAAAAATTTAAAGCTACTAATGCCGGTATGGTAGCTACCGATCCAAAAACCGGTGACTTACTTGTAATGGTCGGTTCGCGTGATTATTTTAGTGAGGAAATAGAAGGCAACTTCAATATCGCCCTAGCCTCCAGACAGCCAGGCTCATCAATCAAGCCATTTATTTATGCAACCGCTTTTAGTAAAGGCTTCTTGCCTGATACTATTGTTTTTGATGTTCGCACCCAATTCTCACCACTTTGTCCGCCAGACAGCTTTAGCTCAGAATCTCCTTGTTATTCTCCTAATAATTACAACAATAAATTTAAGGGTCCAATTAATTTAAGAAATGCTCTAGCTCAATCACTAAACATACCAGCGGTGAAGGTTCTTTATTTGGCCGGAGTAAAGGATTCCTTAAAATTAGCTGCCGACATGGGTATTACCACCCTCAATGACCCGGAACGCTACGGTCTAACCTTAGTCCTTGGTGGTGGTGAAGTTAGATTGATAGACATGACTTATGCCTACGGCGTTTTTGCTAATGAGGGTATCGTTGCTGAACCACGGAGTATCCTTAAAGTAGAAGATAATCGTGGCAATATCATAGATGAAACTCCTATTGCAACTAAACGTGTTCTTGATAAAAATGTCGCTTTAATGATTAGCAATATACTTTCCGATAATGTGGCTCGCACGCCACTTTGGGGAGCCAACTCTTTGGTAAACTTTCCTAATCGTTCGGTAGCATCTAAAACCGGTAGTACTAATAATCTACGAGATGCTTGGCTGATGGGCTATGCACCAAACATTGCGGTTGGTACCTGGGTTGGTAACAACAATAATAGCCCTATGGGGGGAGGTCTATCTGGCTTAATTGTTACTCCAATGTGGCGTGAGTTTATGGATTATGCTTTAACTAAATTACCAGAGGAAAGTTTTTCCCAACCAACTATTAATCGAGTCGGGGTAAAGCCGATTATTCGAGGTGAATTTATTGACACTACAGAACTATTACAAACTGTATCTACTAGCGGAAAAATTGATATAACACAAATTTACAACAATATTCACACCATTCTCTATTATGTTGATAAAAATAACTCTACTGGACCAGATCCTATAAACCCCGCCAATGATCCACAATACGAAAACTGGGAATATGCTGTCCAAGCCTGGAAAAAAGAGACCTATGGCCTTCCTTTTACATCTAGCACTACTCCAGAGATAAACTAACCATTTTAAAAAATATACAAGGGTGAATTTTTTTTTTCCAACCGCTTGTTAAGTTCTTTAAGAATTTCACGACTCTTTATTTTAATCTCCTGTTTTATCATCCCTGACACTTGTAAATTAACCGTTCTAGTACTAACTGTATAAGTGATTTGATTTTCTTTTATAGAAAGGCCCGTACACTCACCAATTACTCTAATAGTTTCCATTTCCACAGTTTTTTGTGGTGGAATTAGAATATTTTTATATTTACTAAATAAATCCTTAATAGAAATAACTTCTCCTCTTCTTTTTAACATACTAACGATTCATTGGCATTACTAAATAACGTAAGGTTTTATCTGACACACCAGTAATAACGAGTGGTCTACCAATTCCTGCAAAATGTAAAATTATACTCTCGTCTGAAATATGAGATAAAGGATCACTAATATATTGTTGATTAAAATTAAGCGTTAATTCATCTCCCTCAACCACAGCTGGTACCGAGTCTGTAACATGTCCTACTTCATTATTTTGTGAAGACAAGGAAATATTACCTTCTAATACAGATAAAGTGACTTGTTGATATTTATTTAAAAAGACTGAGGTTTTTTTAAGGGCTTTCAAAAGGTCATTTTTGAGTACTGTGGCGTGTGAACTGTATTCTTTAGGAATTATCTGTTCGTAGTCTGGAAAAGAGCCTGAAACGAGCCTAGAGGTAATATAGACCCCTTCCTCATTAAAAGAGAGAGCACATTGATTTTCAGTTACTAATAAGTCTGGATCATTTTTTAATAAATCACACAGTCGTGAAAGTTCTACTGCATTTTTTTGTGGTATCAAAAAACCTTGTTCTAAAATAACTCCTTTTTGTGGCACAGTTTTTTCCATTAAACGAAAAGAGTCAGTTGAAACAAAAGTTAATGAATGTTCTTTCTTTTGTTGAATATAAACACTGCCAAGCTCTGGCTTAATTGAAGATAAGGAAGCTGCAAAAGAGGCAGTTTTTATTCCTAATGAAAACAAAGCTCTATTTATTTTAATTACTTCTCCTTTTAGACGATTGATAACTGGAAATTCATCGTGTGGAATGGATTTAATAGAAGTATTAGTTTTTTGGGATTCAATTAATAACAAACCTTCTTCTGCCCGTAAACAGATTTCTCCTTCTGTATTATATTGGATACTTTGTAATAAAGTATTAGCTGGTACAGCAATAATACCTACTTCTATTACCCGGCAAGGAATCTCTATTTCAATACTTAATTCTAAATTGGTGGCTTTTAAAATTAATTTTTCTTCTTTAGCTTCTAATAAGACACACTGTAAAACAGGTAGTGTAACATGCTTAGTACTAATTCTAGTCAATAACTCTAAGGTTTGTGCTAACTGTGGACGAGAAATGTTTATTTCCATATTAAAACTATTTTACTATTTATTATTAGGGCTGTGGAAGTGTGCATATATAAAATATATGTTCTATTGTTTGGCTATTTTATACACAGCTAAGTATTAATAAGTTTAGGATAGAGTAAATTTGCTTGTGTATAAAGAAAATTCTATCTAGTGTTTAGTAATTTTGTGGGGATAATATATTTTATACTACCTACTTATACAAAGCTATATATTAGTTTTTACTATACCCTGTCCTTAGTTTGTACACACCCTTTTCCAAGGTTTAAAAATAGGGCCGAAGCCCTATTTTTAAACTCTATTTAAGGAGAATACGAATCTGAGATATTTCCTCTTCTAGCTCAGTATTTAGTTTTAGTTCCGCTTTAATCTTTTCACAAGAGTGAATAACTGTGGTGTGATCTCTTCCTCCTAATTTTTTACCAATTGCTGGATAAGAAACTTGAAAATCTTCACGGAGTAAGTACATAATAATTTGTCGTGGTTTTACAATTTCTTTACGACGAGTTTTCTCATAAATACTACTTTGATCAATATCAAAGTAGTGTGCCACTTTATCCACTACATCTGAAACTGCTAGAGTCTTACGTGGTCTGGAACTATTCTTAATTATTACCTTGACTTCATCTAGAGACAAAGTTCGACCTAGGAGTTGTGATTGACACATAATAGTATTTAGAGCCCCTTCAAGTTCACGTATATTACCTTCAATGGTATAAGCTAAATGATTTACCACTTCGTCAGCTAGGGTAATACTGTTTTGAGCTGCTTTAGCACGTAAAATAGCGGCCCGAGATTCTAGGTCAGGAGCTGGAATATCAACAATCATACCTTGAGCAAAACGAGAACGGAGTCGATCTTCTAATCCAGCTAGTAAAGCTGGGTGCATATCACTAGAAAAAACAATTTGTTTATTAGTATCATGTAAGGCATTAAAAAGATGAAAAAGTTCCTCTTGAGTTTTTTCTTTAGTAGCTAAGAATTGCACATCGTCCATGATAAGTACGTCATACTGGCGATATTTATCTTTAAATGTATTAGCTGAACCACTTTGGAGGGAGTTAAAATAATCTACAGCAAAGCGTTCACTAGTGACATAAAATACCTTCTTACCAGTTTTTTTAATCTGATTACCAACCGCTTGAATTAGATGTGTTTTACCGTGACCGGTTTTGCCATAAATAAAGAGAGGGTTATAAGCAATACCAGGCTTTTCACTAACCGTTTTGGCTGCAGCATGAGCCAAAGCATTATAAGGCCCAATAACAAAGGTTTCAAAAGAATATTTAGGATTTAGGTTATCACTTTTATTAATATAATATTCCTCTAAAGGTAAAGCAGCGTTAACGGTTTGGGTCTTACTACTCTCCCCGCGACGATCACTTCTTTGTACAACATCATACTCAATACTGCGCACATAAGGAGTTAGTTCACGTAAAGTTTTAAGGATCATTGACTGAAATTTGTCTTGAAGCCAATCTTTAACAAATACGCTCGGTACGGCTAAGGTAGCCGTACCGTCTTCTAGTGAGAGAATGTAAGTATCTCGAAACCAAGTTTTAAAGTTGGCTGGAGTAATAGCCAGTTCAATTTTTACTAAAGCATCATCCCAAAGCTTTTTAATATCAATATGTTCAGTCCGTACGATACTAGAGGCAGATGAAGGATGTGTAATTGGATTCATATCAAGATAAATAATCTAAACAGTAATGAGCATTATACCTGCATTAAGGCGACTGTAAAATATTTTGGTTTCGATTAGGAAATAACAAATCATTTTGAGTCTTTAAAAGTGCAACTGTGTATAACCGGTGTATAAATTAAGACAAACCATTCCCCTTTTGTCGACTATTGAATTATTTAGGAGTTCATGTATAGTGTGTCGGTATTTCAAATACTAAATATTTCTATGAGTAAAAGAACCTACCAACCAAGTAAGAAAAAAAGAGCTACAACCCATGGTTTTCTAGTACGAAGTGAAACTACTTCTGGGGCCAAGGTGCTACGAGAACGTCGTCGAAAGGGGCGTGCCCAACTAACCGTAAAAAAAGCTCGTTAAGAGCTTTTTTTATTTGTTATACTTACATCTAATGCTTAAGAAACAGCAACGATTACCCCGATTTCAATTTAGAGAAGTTTTTGCGGAGGGAAAGAGAATCCAAGGCTTAAACACTACCTTAATTGTTAGTAAAGATACAACATTTAAATGTTCTGTTGTAGTGAGTAAAAAAGTGGCTAAAAAAGCTCATGATAGAAATCGGATTAGGCGCCGACTCTATACTTTGGTTGGGGAATTAATTTCTCTAAGACCGCTAGCTTTAGCTTTAATAATAGTTGTAAAACCAGTTATTATGAAGTTAAATAAAAGCGATTTCAGAGAAATACTGAAGGTTGAGATTGGACGTGGCTTTAATAACAGGTAGAATAGCACTTATGTTTATTTATATTTGGCATACATTTTTTTTTGACCCCGTTTATAACGGGCTGATCTTTTTTATTGATGTAATACCCCGGGGTGACGTTGGATTAGCAATTATAGCTATAGTGATTTTAGTTAAAACTATTCTTCTCCCCCTTTCTATCAAGGCCGTTAAAACGCAAAAGATAATGCGTGAAATTGAACCAAAGTTAAAAGAATTAAAAGAGAAATACAAAGACAATCGAGAAGAACAAGCTAGGGCTATGATGTCTATCTATAAAGAAGCAGGGATGAACCCGTTCGTCAGTATTGTCCTAATGTTTATACAAATTCCCATTATTATTTCCCTTTACTACTCGGTTTATAGTGGCGGTGGAATTGCTCTGCCTGATATAAATAACGAACTCCTATACTCTTTTGTGGCTAGCCCAGTGACAGTTAGTATGAATTTTCTTGGTCATATTGATATTGCTGCTAAAAGCGTCTGGTTGGCTCTACTGGCTTCTGGAACGCAGTTTTTCCAGATAAAACTATCTATGCCAGCTATAGAACCTAGAGATCCTTCTACTCCAGGAAATATGAAAGAAGATTTTATGAGAAATCTACAACTACAAATGCGTTATGGTATGCCAGTACTCATATTCTTTGCCGCTTACTTTATTTCCGCTGCGATTGCACTTTATTTCTTTGTCAGTAATGCGGTAGCAATTTTACAGGAGTTTTACGTTAGACGACACCGCTAAGGAACAGGCACCGAGACACAAACCAAGTAACCTGGGTAATCTAATTTTATCACCTGTTTAACATTTAAATTAGTAGCTCTAGCAAACTGATGACAGGTATCTGCAAAAGTTGAAAGGTTGGCAGCATCAATCCAGTTTATGGAAAACGCAGGTACTTGATTAGTACCATCTAAGTAATCAACAGCTAGAAATACACCATAAGGTGAATCTGGTGAATTTTTAAGAGTGGAGTCGTGGGCTACAGCAAGGGCTTTTAATTTTACTGGGTCGGTAATCATATGTGGTCGGTGGGCAATTTGGTAACGGTTAATAATTTTAGGTAAATTAAAAGCTGAGGCTGGTTTAAAAATGGCCTCCAACTCAACAGTTAAGCCGTTTGGTAGTGGATCATAACAAACTTCCTTATTACCTAGGAAAGAATTGGTTTCATACACATAGCCATTTGAAGTATCACAACCGGCCTTGAAGTTAGGGTCGGTAGGGATTATTGGTCTATAGGTATAACCCACACCATGTATGGGTGCCACAGCAGGGACATTGACAACGTTTCCAACAACCGGTTCCGGAAGGGTTATTGGATTCGTAAATATTTCTGTCTCGGCTAGTTGCGGATTAATGATGGTCAGTACCAAAACCGCTGAAATAACTACCACCAAGCCAAGTAAAGAGCCTCTAATATCACCAATCGCTTCTTGTTTACTAGTTACTACATCAGACAGCATATACTTAACACCGGCAATAATTATTTTAATGACAGCCATTAGAGCCGCGATAGCAATTGATAGGCCATAAAGAGCATTAATATAATCACCAAAACCACTATTAGCTTGAATTCCAGGAATACTGACAAGTGATTTATAGACAAGGGGTTCAGCTGCAAAAGCCAAGATTGGTAGGAGACAAAAGACAAAGAGTGAAATAAGAATAAAAGATTTAGAGTTCATACATCCAAAGCGTGTTATCATTTTTGTTAATGAAGTAAAGAGCTTTTTCGCTTTCACCGATTGCCATATTAATAATATCTAGCTCTCGACCGCCACTTTCACTAAAAGTGTCTACGAGCGGACTAGCTTGTGCCGCCAATAAATCTACTCGCCAAATAGTATCTTTAAAAGAAATTTTTCCGCGGTACCAGTTGTCAGGGAACTCAACTGGCATAGTATTGCCTTCAACAGCGCACCAAACAAAATCATTGTCCTTTTGGCTGGCGGAACATTTATCTGGCACAATGATGACTGGACTTTCTACTCGGCTATCACTGGATTTGTTGTATAGATAACTGTAAGGAATAAGATTTTGAATTTTAGTGTAAGCAATATGGGTCGGTGTATTGAATGTAATCAGCCCAAAGCCAGCTACCGGAACGCGAGACATAGCTCCTTTACTAAACTTATAGGTGTAGCCTTCTAGAAGATAAGTCGGTTTGGTATACACGTAGTGATTATCAGTACTACTAGTTCCCCACTGCATCGTCGCTTCATAAAATGGTACGGTAAACAGTTCGTTTTCTGTATTATTATTTAGATTATAAACACTATTAAGTAAACCAGATGAAGTGGCGGTCACAAAAACTAATTCAGATGAGTTGATGATTTTAAAGTCACTCACTGGTTTATCTAATGAGTAAAATTCATAGCCACCTCCAGAGCTCAAATTGCCAATAGTTAACTCCCCAGTGCGGCGATCGTTTCCAAGCCGCACCGCTACTGTCTTACCATCCTTTGAGAAAGAGGCCATACTAGCCTCTTTTAGGGTGGTATTGGACAAACGTACCTCTTCTTCAGTCGTAAAAGGATTTATGGTGTAAATATTACCGTTACCAGCCTCGGCGTAGTAAACCAAAATAGGCGTAGAGGTAGAGGCTGGGGCTTCAGTAAAACCAATTACTGGCTTAGTGGTAAGTTGACGTAGTCTTGGTCGGTCGACATTTACTACTGGCTCGGGAACTGGTGGTGGCGGTATAACCTCCCCACCATTTTCCTGACCTGCTTGTCCAAATGGGTTCCAGATTTCACTGGGGTTTTTAGGTGTGCCGAAAAATATTAGATAGAGCCAAACTGCCAAGAGTAAAAAAATGATAAGAGTAGCAATTACGACGTAGGTTTTTTGTGACATAAAATTAATAACTTACTCTAAAACCTCCTTGCACTCCTTGTAATAATTGAACGGTATTGCGGACATGAAAATCAACATTAGTCTTGCCACTGAAACCTCCTTCAGTAGCCAAGGTCACCTCGTAGGGGTTGTTAACATTATTGACACTCGTCACGCCATTAATAGACCATTCTAAGAGATCAGGATTATTAAAAGTTTTTATATCTAGATAGTAAGGTTCCGCTCGTAAAGTAATACTATTTCCTAGTAGTAGGACTTCTTTATCAACAGCTTTTTGTTTTAAGCCGTAAAAACCGGTAGATTCATAAAAAGATAAGTTTGGGTAAACTTTAATTAGGTCAAAGATTCGTCGGGCGATTGGTTCACCAGAATCTTTTCTAATATCTAGGTTAATAGTGGCGTATTTACCTTGGGGCATAGTAAAAGTAATTACGTTACGTCCACGAATTGATCCACCTTCGAGTACCTTTCCATTAAGTTTCCAAGTATAGAGAAGGCTGGCTGGCGGAATAGCATTACCATTAACAATAGCGGTTAGGTTAACGATACTTTCGATTGAAGGTAAAGGGCGACCTTTATAAAAGGCTGGTACTCGGGTCTGAGGTTCAATGATAACATCAAGAAAAACTGGGGCCACCAGTCTTTCGGTCGAAAGACTGCCACCACCAGGATAATCGATAACCAGTTTAATTTTGGTTAATTCACCTACTTTACCAGAGGTAAGTTTAATGGTGCGTTGATTGATGGCTGAGCTCAACAATTCATCATTAATAAACCAACGCATACCCGAACCTTGAATTGGTAAACCATAGTCATTAGCAGTAGCTGTAAATTCTGATTCTGGTTCAGGAAAAAATGGGTCAAGGTTAATTTCTAGTTGGGTTTGACCATAATCAAGGTTGGGTGAAGACTGAGCATTAATCACTAAAAAAGGTGTGAGTAACAGAACCAAAAATAGTAGTACGTATTTCATATCGCTTATAAATACATTGTAACAAAGTTTTTTTTCAAAAAAGCGACTATTCACTGCTTATTTGGGATGGTACCAGACGGCTGCCATCCATAACAGTACAAAAGGAAATATGTTAAGCATGGGTGTACTGTAACCGATAATAGACAGTAGTAACATACCAGTTTTTAACCCGCTTCCCCGACCAGTGGTAGGCCTAAGGCCGGCTGCGATGTACTGAAAGTAGACAGTTAATATAGAAAGTAGTCCTAGAGCTAATATTAAGGCATATAAACCAGCTGCGATGGAAAAGGCTATTTCGGCGAAGTCGACACCAATAAATTTAGCTACTTCATTTACGAGCGAAACAGCCTTGGCTGCTATCCATTTTAACACCCCACCCTCACTTTTGGTTATAGCATCTAAGCCGGCCACAATACCAAAGCTCAAAATTGATAAAATGGCCAATGGTAGTTGTACAAAAATCCAACTATATGTAATCCACGAAGCATTTCTAATAGTGACACTACTAGCGGTCATTTTTGCTTTAATGTCAACACCGACGTTATGGTTGATTTTTGGGAGTTGTTTTTTTTGTCTAGAGCTTGAACTTACTTGCGTCCTGGCGCTAGCTTGGGCATTGCTAATAGCTTGATTAGTCTGGGCTTCGGGTAAACTTTTTTCCTTATCTAGTTTGTCAGTCTTAGCTGAATTACTGCCTAGCCCAAGCGGTCCAAGCATCTTCTCTCTAAAGGCTTGGTAAGCATAATCTTCATCTATGGTGGATCGGGAAAATCGACCAGTATTGTTGTCTTGTGGAGATACAGGCCCTCGTTGTTGCCCACCTTCCCAATCGGGGTTTATACCAGACTTACCACTGTAAGGTTTTGCACTTCTGTCCTGACCAGGAATTGGTTTTGGTTTAATTTTATGGTTATCATCAAGTAGCGCCATAATAGTACCAGTATACTATGCGCGAGAAGCTTTTAGTTCATCCCGGGAACGTTTTATCTGGAGAAGTTGTGAAGGATCGGAAGTAATAATCTGATCTTCGGTATATGAGGCAATAACTTTAATCGCAACATGTTTAAGGCCGACGAAGAAGATACCTTCCCCTACTCCTGATTCAAGTAAAAGAAACTTTTCTTGGTCAGTTAGGTTAAAAGTTTTTTGGATATTGTCAATCGCGGTTGGTGATTGTTTCATCAAAAACTGGATAGAAGAGTTGGTAATCATTGGTACACCATAAGGCGAACGTAAGAAGTCGTCGACGTCTTGAGTAATGGTAGCAATGCCAAGATAGTACTTACGACCACGCTTGGCTAAGCTAAATAAGAAGGAGGCTGTGTCTTCAGACTTCATCATCCACCAAGCTTCATCTATCACCAATAGACGCTTTGCTAGGCGACGGCGAACTGATCCCCAAATAAAGTTGGTGATAATGTACATGGCGATGGTCTTGAGTTCGTCTTCCATATCGCGCAAAGAGAAAACCACGAACTTTTGGTTAATGTCGACATTAGTAGGTTTATTCATAAAGCCTGACCAGGTACCAGAGGTATATTTTTGTAATCTGGTAAGGAGCGAGTTGCTACCGTCCATACCAGCTAATACCATTTCAAAGTCGGTTAGTAACGGTGGTTCTTGGTTGCTGAAGTCTGCGTCACCGGTAATATCCTTAAGAGCATAGGTTTCTTGAATAGCAAGATCTAATACAGTCTCTTCTTCGGGGGTAAGTCCGCCCATCATAAGGCGGAAGAGACCGATGAGTTCAATAATATGCGTGCGTAAAATATCACTCGGACTTTCGTCAGCTCCTGGTGGTGGTAAGTCAAAGGGATTGATATGATGATCGGAAGAGAGAGAAATGTTAAAGAATCGCCCACCGGTGGCTTCGGCCAAATACTCGTACTCTTTTTCAGGATCAAGCACAATAACTTCTGAACCAAACATTAAGGAGCGGAGAATTTCTAGTTTTAAGCCATATGACTTACCAGCACCAGAAGTAGCAAATGTCACTGAGTTGTAGTTGGTGAGAGAGAAGCGATCAAATAGTACTAGTGAAGAGTTATGGCGGTTAACTCCATAGAGAATACCGGTATCTGAAGTTAAATCAAAAGATGTAAATGGAAAAAAGCTCGATAATGGAGCAGAGTTAAACTTGCTGTGCACCAATAATTCATCGGTAGCCATCGGGAGGACACTCTTAATACCCTGTTCTTGTTGGAAAAGCGCTGGTTTTATGTACACGAGTTTTGAATCGAGCATCCCTTTAATGTTATTTTCAGCCTTATTTAATTCAGCTTCATCCTTGCCATAGATAGTAATGTATAGCCCAACATCAAAAAGCTTTTCTTCGGCTTGTTGGAGTTTATCACGTAACTCTTCTAGGTTACGGAAAGCCGCTTCTAGTTGGGGGTCACGCACTTCCCCACGTTCGGCCTTGATGTTAATTTGACTCTGTACCTCGGCCACTTTTTTTTGGAATTTTTTTAGGGTATCGGCTGTGTCTATCGGGTGAACATAAATTGCTACATCAAGTTCTTTCTCAATACTTAAAATTGGCTCTAGCCAGCCTTCAGTTAGGTAGCGAGGATAGGCTACAGCATAAAGTACTCGGGCTTGTATCCCACTGATATTTAAACTACGAGGAGTAAATTGAATAGCTGATGGCGCAACAACGTCGATAAGGGTCATTAGTTCATCACTAATTTTATCGCCTCTTGGTGTGCTGGTTTGTGGTTTTAAGAAATCAAAAAGTCCCATATACTATGCGTTTTTAGACGGTGCCGAGCCGGTAGGGTCAGCTGGATTATAGATGTGATAAAATAGCTCAACTAAGTCGTCAGTCTTTAGTGGTACAGTCCTTACTCCTACTCCACCAAGTCCATCTTGTACTAGTGCTAAACGTTGATCTAGTTGAATCCGGTGTTCTTCAAATTGTTGTTCACCAGGTAGGTTGGTTTTTCGTGGACTACCCATAAACATAGAAGTGATACCTTTGGTAATGTTAATTGGGGCTGGAGAATATGGCACTACCACATAGAAGTTTTTTTGCATAATATCAACTTCGGTGGTAAAGGTGCGAATAAAATCAATATATTCTCGTAGCTGAATCCGCATGAGGTCGTTATCTTGGTTGGCCTCACGTGTACCTAGGAGTGCTAGGTAAGGGTCAATATTAAGTCGACGAGATTGTACATAGATCTGTAAAGAAAAATCTAGGGTGTTTAAAAAAGTTTGAAACTGTTGGAGAATAGCTTGTTGTTCATCGGTTGATTTGAGAGCAAAGTTGACTGATGAAGCTAGTAGGATTGAGCACATCTGGCCGTTCTTAAGTAAGACCACCCCGTCACGGATGTCTTTAATGGTTACAAAATCTTGGGTAGTAGCTGATGTTTTTGGCATATTATTCAATTTTCTGCATCGCTTCTAACTCTAGGCGTCGTGCGAGCGAGATTGGTGGTGATTTAGGAACCACCACACTACTGTTAGTCGGCTTTTCCTCGGTAGAATTTGGCGTGAAAGAATACTTGTAAGTCTTTTGTTCTTTTTGACGCCAAAGATAGAGTTTAGTTCCTTGAAAATAGTTAATAATTGCTTCGAGGAAAAATGAGAAGGGGCGATTATTAACCGGATAAAAAGCTAGTGCTCCGGCCAAAATAGCTAAGGGTAAACCAACTAAAATAAAGATAATAATATTAGCGGTAAAGAAAAGTACCACCCCCATCCCCACTCCGCCACCTAGATATAAAAATTGTCGCCAGGTTAGAGGGCCAAATATTTTATCCTCAATATCAATAAACTGTGGAACTTCAAATCTCATGTCTTCTATTATACATGTCTAAGTACCAATGAGACACCGCTAGTTCTGTGTCTATCCACAATTAACTTGGATAATTTTTTATTCGGTTTCCCAGCGTGGGGTGCTAGAAGATGGCGGTGGCGGCGGTATGCGAGTAGTCAAAGTGGCTTTAGCTTCAGTTAAGATAGCTGATTGAGTGGTGGTATAGACGTTTTCTGTGGGATGAGGAATGGGTTTAGGAATAGCCTTCAAGACCGCTTCAGCTTCAAGGATTTCAGATTCCAATAGATTGGTACTTGGTGACAAAAATGTTTCACTATAAATTTCCTCGTAGGCGCTTACTATTGGTAGCGGTAAGGCTTGAATAAAGCCTTCGACTAGTAATTCACCATCACTCCTAGGTATACCACATTCCTCTTCGGCAAAGATTATAAATTCTGGTCGATCAAAGAAGAAAGTCATTAGTAAGACAAAACCATTTTCTAAAACAACAGATTGTTCATCATTTAAATTACTCGTGTCAACAAAGACACCACATATCTCTTCAAAATAATCACTAAGGACAAAGTCTCGGTAGGTGGGGTCAAGCGACAGTAGTCTTTGTTCGATGGTTTGTTGTGGTGTCATATTAATTATTTGAAGCTAGGCCGCTGGTGCTGGTTTTGCTTCAGCAGATTTTTCTTTTTCATCTTTAAGACTCTTTTGTAGCTCTTTTAACAGTTTATCTCTGTTAAGATTGTCTTTGGCATTTGTCTCTGTCTTCAAGATGTTGGCTTGTGCTTTTTGACCATACTCGCCATAGTAATTTTTCATGTGGTCGGCTACGTCTTTATTTCTCCGACCAAAAGAGTGATTATTTCTTATGATTGGAACTTTATTCCAGGTATCAGCCCTACCTTGGATAGTTTTTGCATAGGCTATTTGATTGGCGTATATCGTGGCAGATTCAGCCTTGGTTTTTAGACTATCCATTACACCTTTCAATACCGTCTGTGAAGTAGCAAAATTTTTCTGAGCGGTCGCGACATCATTTTTCAAATCAGCTAAGCCACTTGTTTCTTCTATCTTGTCTAATTCGGCTTTGGTCGTATTTAGTTTCTTTTCTATCTCATCACTTTGATCTTTGGTTTGATACTTCTTGGCGTCTTTTAGTTCCGCTTCAAGTTTAGCAATCTCTGCCTCCTTAGCTGACTTCTCCGTCGCTATTTCTGCTTCTTTGGTTGCTACCGCGGCGGTAGTTGAAGCTACCGCGGCGGTATTAGTGGTATGAGTACCATCGGCTTTATGTAGTTCACTACCTACCTTGGTCTTCTCTTCGTCCACTAAGTTTTTTGTATTTTCTTCTAAGGCTTTCTTTCCTGCCTCACTTTTTATATCAATTTTATCTAAGCTATTATTAAACTTAATTTCACGCTCTCGTCTTTTCTTATCGGCTTCCTCTTTGCGCGCCAAATAGCCTTTATCGTTACCACCACCCAGGCCGAAAGCCTTACCGACTCCACCAATATTACGAACATCATAAGAACTATTGGCGACACCTTTAGTTGTTTTCAGCAAGGCCTTACCTGTCCTGCTCTCGGCAGCCCATTTATTGAAGGATGGGTTATTGGCGAGCCTATTTCCTGCCCGACCAGCCAGTTGCCGACCGGCAAAGGCGGCGGTACCGGCCGTTGCACCACCGGCAGCTCGCTTGCCGTACGACTTGGCCTTACCAACCATCTTATTACCAATCGACATAACCGCCCCGCTACCATTAGCACCCATCTTTTGCGCGACAACAACGGCCGCAATAAGAAAGACGGCGGTAAGGATAAAAGGTGGAAAAACCTGAATAAAGGAGGCCGGAGCTTCTTTTGTCCACATAGCACTAAGTGACTTTGGCCCGCCACCGGTAATAGAAAAATTTGCTAACACTTTAGCTGAAAAGTAGATCATTAGAATATAAGCCGGGGCGACAAAACAACGACTCAAAAAACCACTCCAATATTCAGTGGAGTACTTGGACATTGAGGGGAAAACCCAACCAATAAACATAATTGGTGACAGTACCATGTAGATGTTTAGTACCACAAAACGAATAATTAGCAAAAACGACCCGGCAAAAAACACAAAGGCTGTTATGATATATAAGAACATCGTGCCAAAAATATAGCCAAAAGATCCTCCCCCTCTTAATTTTTCAAAATCTGCCCCAGACTTGCTAGAGAAGTCCAAGACACTGGTTAGACCCATAAGACGCATAAATTCACCAGAAATACTAACAGCACCATCGGCATCTTTTGGAAACGAATTTACTAGTTGTACCGTGGAGATGTTAGAAAAATCAACCACAAACTTTGTGATAAAGAGACTAAAATTTACTAAGAGAGCGGCCAGGATAATTGAAATTAGCATTTTTTTGGTATTACTGTCACTGCCGAAAATCATCCGTAGGCCAATAAAGACTAAGCCAAAGATAAAGGTTAGATTGAAAATGTCCCGCACCGTTACCCAAAGTGTATCGATGGTTAGGCCGAGTCCACTCTCTGCAAAGAGCTTGCCAAAACCAATCACCATATGGTTAATTGTGTAGTCCAGAAACATTCCACTAATCCAGACCAACCAGCCAAACAGTAAGTTGACCAACGTCCATAGAAATTCTTCCAATAGGTTAGCGTAAGTTATGTGCGGAACAAAAACCACCAGTAATAGTAAACCAAGCACCGCTACCAAGGCGCTTTTTTGGTTTAATCTCTTACTAAAACTCTTAAACATAACCTAATGCTAAGCCAATTAGTCTTTCAAGAAATTTTTCCAAATTATTTCTTTTCCATTTACTTCTGGCTCTGAGTGCAAGTCACGATTGTTGGTAAATTCGTTAGTTAGCTCTTGTAAGGTGGTAGGGTTTACACCATCGACCATCATGTCATCAAATCGTAGTAAGATACCATTTAAGGATTTTAAGAATATAGGTTCTGGATCTGCTGGGTCTCCGATATTGGAAATAATGATAGGCCGAGTCTCATCCATCTCATTGAGAATTTCTTGTGCCTCAGTCCTTCGTTCCAGACTATTGTTGATGATATCTAGTATAAAGGCTTCAAATAATGGATGGTAATTATTAATCAAAGCCAAATAGTCATTTTCCACAATAATTGCGTCTTCGATTAACTCTCTAAAGACCGCTGGACTAAGTGATGAATCAGCTTCGGCCACTTGGGTAGTGTAGGCTTGTCCATTGTAGACGTAGCCTGAACCCCCTGATAATCCTAGTAAACCAGCCGCTCCGGTAAAGGCTTTCTGGGTGATTTGTGCAAATAAGGCACTAACCAACTCATTTATTTCGTCGGCAGAAATGAGTGACTGTGGTCCGGTAGAGGTTTGAAAAGTAAGAGCTTCATTTATTACTTTACCAGGAGTAGTGATAGTGCAGTTTTTGCGCGGAGAATCGGCTCCTTCCACAACTTCACAGAGTTTACTAGAGAGGAAGCCTGAACCGTAATCTAAAAGCTTGAATTCCTCACCTCGAGCATTGGTGATGCGAGCACTTGCCTCAGATTGGGCTGATAGTATTCCACCGAGAGGAGTCAAAGCCTTCGGGTTTTGGGTAATAGCAAAGAAACTGTCCCAACCGCCGTTTTCGACAAAAGTAGCTGTTCCTTCAATAAACTTATCGACATTTTCGATCGCACCGCTTAAGGTGCAGGCGGTTGATTTACCAGGCGCTTCTCCATTCATGCGTTGGTAGTCGTATGATATCGCTAAAGCTAGACGCACATCAAGCTTAAAAGGGGCGCAGATAAAAGAGAAGGCACCACCAAGTTCTTCCAAATATTGACCAAACTGCTCGTCTGCTATCTGCGTGACAAACCCTTTGAAATCAGTGATAAAAGCCGGGCTACCTTCAAAGCCTGAATTTACCCAATTAACCATACTAGAGGTCATCTGCGAAAGAATATTTTTTGCTAATGACCAAGCTATACCGTCTAAGACGTTTTCAAGCACAAAGGATGAACTAGTCATTGCTGCGGTAACACCATCTAGACTGACAGAGGCTGTGGTAGCCGCATTGACACCAAGAAGTTGAAACATATTCAATATCTGGGTTGCTTCACTAGATCCGCCCGCCATTGGTCCACCGGCTTCAACCTTATCTATTTTATTAAAATCGTGTGGTATATAAAGACTAACTAAGCCAAAACAAAAAACAAAAATAAATATTAGAAATCGTTCGATTATTTGGTGTATTTTTATCATATTAGAGTTGTTACTGAACATTTTGGCTAAAATTGGTTAGTAAGATGGCCGAATCATTCATACCAAAAACTTTTGCATGAGGAACTAAAGCATCATATATATTGGTTAAAGCCAAACCCAAACCCTTAATATCGTCTTCGTAACGTTTTATTCTTATATAAGGAACCATCGGGTCGGAAATGGCTTCGCTCATGCTTTTAATATTTTCATACATAGCGTTATAAACATTTATTAAGTCCAAGTGTTGTTTGATGAATTCTCTCGGTACAGCAATAGAAGCTGTCGAATCCCGATAGTCCTTATAGACTTGGGCTAACCGCTTTAGGTCAGAATCGTCTCTTGTGTCCTCCGGTGAAGCAAGATAGTCACGTAGTAAGAGCATTTCGTTGTCCAAATCTTTTTGACTTTTGGTAAGCAGAATATCGGCAATGGCATTACCGTAATTACGAATATCCTTATCTTGGCTTTGATTGGAAATTATTATGTCTTTTACGTCATAAATTTTGTCTTCGGTAGCCACATCACCTAGTCTTTCAACCGCTTCTTGCAATAGCAACTCTTTTGGTTTAGCGATTGGTCCAGCCGCTTTAGTGGCTAATAAGTTTTCAAGAAGTGTAACACCAAGTTGCCCGGTTAAAGTCTTAGGCGTTTCATAAGCCGAAGCGTCAGTCGTGGTTAGTGTCACGGCTGGAGTGGTAACAAATTGGTCACGCCAATCCTCAACCCCATCGATATCATTGTCAGTTGTAGGAATAAAAACCCGCATCGGGGCTTCGTCTGCCTTAGCGGATTCTATTTTTGTTAAAGATGAGGTGCGTGGTTCACCAAAATTACTAACTACATAAGCTCCAGCCACGATAGCAAAACCAATCATGAAAGAACCAACTACTTTTGGGTTTCGAAAGTATTCCATAAATATAGTATAGCAGTCATCAGCCTACAAAATGACTAGTTATGTATACATCTGTGAACTACTTGATTTGATTTGTCATACTAACTGGTACTCCTTTTAATGCTTTAGCTAAAGCCAACCAAGTCTCTAAGTCTAAGTCCTCTCCGCGGACAGTTAGTGATAGTTTAAGCTTGGTAAAAATAGTAGTAATATCAGTTCGTTTAAATTCATGACCTAGATTATGAATTAGTTGTTTGCGTTTTTTACCAAGTCCAAGGTGTAGTAAATAAAAGAAAAAATCAGCTTTAAGATCAGTAAAATTATTTTGATTTATGTTCAAAATGGCCAAAATGGCTGAGTCGACATTGGGTTGAGGGTGAAAATGACCCCTGACCACAGTTCTTACATAGTTTGGTTCGCCAAAAGCTCGCACCGAAAGGGATAGCAAAGATTCCTTTTTTGCTCGAGCGATTCTGGAAACTAATTCTTTTTGCATTAAAAAAACTAGAGTATTTGGCTGGATGGGACTTTCTAAAAATTGTCTAAGTAATAAGCCTGAAAGATAATAAGGAATATTAGCCACCACCTTAAATTGTTTATTTTTAAGACCCAAGGTAGTGGGAGTGATATAACGTGCATCACCATGAATGAGTTTTAGTTTGCCAACCTTGATTTCTAGGGCGAAGGCCTCTTTTAGGTGAGGCAATACCCTTTCATCAGCTTCAATCGCCAGCACACTTACTCCCCTTTTTAGGAGCGCACCAGTCAAACGTCCGGTACCAGGCCCAATTTCTAGTACAGTTTCTCCGGCCTCTAACCTACCGGCATCACAAAGCCACTCAGGGACAACATTACTGGTAAGGAAATTTTGCCCAAGGGATTTTTTGTGCTTGAAAGTAGGTCTTTCGGCTGGATTTGAGTTTGTTTTGTCCTCTTTCATACTGCGAGCATACAAAGAGCCAGTAAAAATAGCAATAGTTAAGTAAAACAAAGAGTGGCGCAGCCACGACTATGTTTTACTTATGCAGGCGCTTAGCTGAGCCGCGACCCCACAGGGAGCGGGCAGCTAAGTTATATGTCCGGTCACTACATTCCTTTGTTTATTAATCCAAGAAAATAGTGGTCTCATAGCCAGAATCAGTGCCAAATTCGCCGGGATTGGTGTTTTCTATATGTTTGGTATTGATGTCATTTAGGAAAGAAGACGGTAGATTTACCCTTTGGCTACCATATATGGTGCGTAAGTGAGCGTAGGTTAGATAGACTTTTTCTGAGGCTCGGGTCAGAGCGACGTAAAATAGTCGTCTCTCCTCTTCGTGATCAATACTGGTATCATCTAGTCTTTCGTGTGGAAACAACCCTTCTTCTAAACCACAGATAAAAACAACTGGGAATTCTAGTCCTTTGGAGGCATGAATTGTCATTAGACGGGTGGCGTCCTGTTCTTCCTTATCTTTGAGTTCATCCTGATCACTCTGGAGAGCCGCTGTTTCTAGTAATAACTCTATCGCTTCTTCTGGATTCATTTCATCGTAGCGTCTAGCTAAGGTAACTAGTTCTTGCAGGTTTTCTAGGCGTGACAGGTCATCTTCGGTGCCGTTTTTCTTTAATTCAGTTTCAATCCCGGTTCTTTTTATGATAAATTTAAGTGTCTCGGCTAGTGGCTTGGTGCGAGCTTCATCCGCAATGTCTTGCATAATTTGGTCAAATCGACCCACTTTTTCTAGCACGGCTCCTTTAAGTTCTGCTCGCTTTCCCTCAACAATTTTAAGCATGGTGACCTTGCCTATGCCACGAGCTGGTTCGTTGATTACCCGTACCAGGTCCGCCATACTTCCCGGGTTTAGGGCTAGACGAAGGTAAGACAAAACATCCTTTACTTCTTTCCGTTCGTAAAATTTTGTACCCAAAAGTTGGTACGGTACCGAAAAATTTAGGAATGCTTCCTCAAGCGCGCGTGATTGGAAGTTGGTACGGTAAAGCACCGCAATATCGGATGGTTTACGACCGGTAGTGATAAGTGCCTTAGCCGTAGTAGCTATATATTCAGCCTCATCATTACCGGTCATGGCCACGTAAAGACTAATCTTTTCACCTTGGTGATTGCTTGTAAAAACGGCTTTAGGAATACGATTTTTATTTTTTTCAATAATCTCGTTTGAGGCCGAGATAATGGTTTTAGTGGAGCGGTAGTTCTCTTCCAGTAGAATCGTGGCGGCGGTAGGGAACTCACGTTCAAATTGAAGGACATTCTTAATGTCAGCCCCACGCCAGGAATAAATATTTTGATCGATGTCCCCTACCACACAGATATTTTGCTCAGCCCCACAAAGTATTTTAGCCATTGCAAATTGAACAGCGTTGGTGTCTTGGTATTCGTCTATATGTATATATAGGTAGCGTTTTTGTAAAATTTCTCGGACAGTGGTCTGTGATTGTAGTAAGGTTAAGGTTTTGGCCAACAAATCATCAAAATCAAGCGCGTGCTCTGTTTTAAGAATTGCTTCATATTTTTCCCACACGGTGGCGGTTACTTGGTCTGGGAAAGTGCTAGCGCTGGCTTTATAACTACTAACTGTTTGGGCGTCTCCCTTAGCGCGTGATATTTTGCCCAATATTTTACGAGGCTCAAACTCTTTAGGACTATAGTTTGCCTGTTCGATGGCAGTTTTAATAGTGCGTAAGCTATCGCTACGATCATAAATAGTGAAATGTCTCGGTAGATTTAGATATTCATGAAACTCTCGGAGCAAGCGTACACCAAGAGAGTGAAAAGTAGTCACCGTTGGGAGTGAATCAATAACCGCCCGATTGCTTGGTGGAAAGTGATGGACTAAGCTTTCCACGCGTTCGCGCATTTCTTTAGCCGCTTTGTTGGTAAAAGTTACGGCTAGAATATTATGTGGAGCAATGCCGATATGAATGAGGTGAACAATCCGGTGAGTAATTACTCTAGTTTTACCGGATCCTGCACCAGCCAAGATTAGGAGGGGACCATTAGTTTTCAAAACAGCTTCCGTTTGCTTGTCATTTAATCCTTCTAGGTACGGCTTACAAATAGACATAGGTGACACTATAACACGGGGTAAGGAATGGAAGTTCCCTTACACCGAAGTTTTTTGGTGTAAGATTTTTACACCAGGCTATAATTTTTTTGTCAATAAAAAAATAAGGCTTAAAATATGAACGACAGGGGCATTTTTTTCAAAGGCTTTAAAAATGTGTATTCGTCAATTGCCCTACCCCGGTAGTTTAGTACAATATGGGAGTACCAACAGTTTTGGTAAATGTAGGAGAGCACAATCATGTTGCTTTTTTTGTTTCAGAAATTTACCGTAGTGAAAGAATGGCGGCGAGTCCCTAAAAAAAATTTATTCAACGACACACACAAGATTCTGATCAGATACTATCATTTATAGATCAGATGACAGATAATGCCGAAAAAGCATTACCACGCCACTTTAGCCATATCGAGTGGATACTTTTTTTAGTGGTTATTGCTTTGCCTATTTCGTTACATACTGGTTTTTTTGACGTGGTGACAGCTGAAGGCAATAATCTTCCTGTGGTTGAAAATATTGTCCCAGCTTATATTTCTCCCTTAGATACACCAGTTCTGTCGGCGGTTAAAAATCCTAATCCACAAGGTTCTCGTGGTGGGGCTGAGGTCTTGGTCAATGAAGGGGCTTTGGTTTCCTCTGGTCCGGTCGGAGAGGATATCATTGCCGCGTCAAAGAACCCTACCGGAGAAATTAGTGTTTACACAGTTAGAGCTGGCGATACCCTTTCTCATATTGCGCAAATGTATGGAGTAACCGCCAACACTATTTTGTGGGCCAACGATTTACCACGAGCGACTGCGATTCGTGAAGGACAAACTCTAGTTATATTACCAGTGGCTGGTGTACGTCACGTAGTAAAGAAGGGTGACACACTTAGTTCTATTGCAAAAAAATACAGTGGCAAGGAAGATGATATTTTAACGTATAATCAAATTGGAGATGATACGGATTTAGTCATTGGAGAAGTGTTAGTGATACCAGGAGGAACAATAAAAGTTGCCCCAAGTTCTGGTAGTGGTAGTAAGTCAGGTAGCAAGTTAGCTGGTAGTTCATGGTTGACCCATCCAGTACCTGGTGCAATTAAGACCCAAGGCATTCATGGTTTTAATGCAGTTGACTTGGCATCGGCTGTCGGTACCTCTATTAGAGCCGCTGGTACTGGTGAAGTAATTGTTTCGAAAAGTTCTGGATGGAATGGTGGTTATGGGCAGTATATAGTTATCCGTCATAGTAACGGAGCACAAACTCTCTATGCCCATCTTTCTCGTAATGATGTTGGCGTAGGTGCTTATGTAAGTCAAGGAGAAGTGATTGGTGCGATGGGAAATACTGGACGATCAACCGGACCACACCTACACTTTGAAGTACGCGGAGCTAGTAATCCATTCTAACTATCTAGACAGTTTGTTGATAAAACTAAAACCACTGAACACCTACTCTGTAATTAGGTGTGTTCAGTGGTTTTAGTTTGGAATACGGTAAGAAAGGGCTTCTAGGACATGTTTAGCTTCAATTTCAGTGGCTTCATCGAGGTCGGCAATTGTCCGAGATACTTTTAATAAGCGGTGATAACTTCGTGGTGATAGATTAAGTTTGGTGGCTGAAAGCTTAAGTAAATCTTTTACCTCGTCATTAATAATTAAATAGTGATCAATATCACGACTAGTCATTTCAGCATTGGTGAATATTCCACGGTCGACTAATCTAGCTACTTGGATTGACCTGGCTTTGGTAATTTCTGTCCTAGCCCTCTCTGTCTCTCCTTCTGGGCGCACTAAATTGGCTAATGTTTCATGTGGTATATGAAGTACTTCAATCCATAAATCAATACGGTCAAGAATTGGGCCAGATATTTTTTCTTTATAAGTTTCTTTCATTGCTCTAGCTAGGTTGGTAGTACCATCTTCTACTCCACGGTAGGGATTCATTGCCGCTACTAAAATAAAATCAGCTGGAAAAACCGCCGTACCCTGGATCCTAGAAATACTAACTACCCTATCTTCTAGTGGTTGTCTTAAAGCATCCAAACTACGTCTTTCAAACTCTGGAAACTCATCCATAAATAAGACACCTTTATGAGCGAGAGTCACTTCGCCTGGTTTTGGTTGTGAACCACCACCCACAAGCGCTGTATAAGAGGCTGTGTGATGGGGAGATCTGAAAGGGGGTATCGAGCTGATAGTTTCCAGGTTCCCGTTAGTGGAATGAATAGCTGTGACGGCCAAGGCATCACTACGGGATAGTGGTGGTAGTAAACCCTGAAAAGCTCTGGCCAACATTGTCTTACCAGTACCGGGTGGGCCGACTAAAATGACATTATGCCGGCCCGCTGCAGCAATTATTAGCGCTCGTTTGGCGCTTTCTTGCCCCTTGATATCTTCTAGTACCACTTTACTTTGTCCCCAGGCGGGGGCTATTTCAGTAGTTTTTTGTATCAGGAGTAGTTGGTGATTGGGATGATTTATTTCACAATGTAGAATAACTTCACGCAATGAGGTGGCTCCATAAATATCAATTCCTTCTACCAAACCTGCTTCCTCAGCATTAGCTTTAGGTACAATGACTTTTTTGTAACCATTTAGTTTAGCCACCAGAACGATATTCAAGACTCCTTTTATTGGTCTTAAACTGCCATCCAGACCAAGCTCACCAACAAAAATAGTATCGGTCACTGGAGAAATTTCTTCCGTGGCGATTAAATAAGCCAAAGCGATAGGGAGATCAAATAAAGGTCCTTCCTTTTTTAAATCAGCCGGTGATAGCGAAATAGTTATTTTTTGGTTTTGACTTTTTGGTGAATCATAATCAGTATGTTTAATAGCACTACTAACCCTGTCCCTAGCTTCCTCAATAGCTTTACCAGCCAAACCAACAATTGAAAATGAATGTAATCCTCTAGATAAGTCGGCCTCGATACAAACAACGGTGCCAGATAGAATGTGTGGTTGTACCGTGTATGTCTTCGCGATGGCCATGAAGTTTAGAGAGTGAGTTGTCCTTCTGTGTCCATGTTCTTGCTTGTGGTACGGGCAGTGGGCTTTGCTTCTAGACGTGCCTCATCAATTAGTTCTCCGGAAATTTCGCAAATTCCGTATGTCCCATTTTGTATTTTTCTTAAGGCTCGTTTTATATCGCGGTATTCAGTTTCTAGGCTAGCTAGTGTAGAACGACGCTCGTTGTATTCTTCTACTGCATCGGCTTCAGTATTAATATCGGCTTCAGATAATTCTTCAGTATCTGGCCTAGCTTCCCAATTGTCAGTTTTTTCGTTTAGATAACCAATCGTACGGAGTTCGGCTGTTATAGTAGCTAGTTGTACCTCTAGGCGATTTTGGTATTTTATCAAGTCCAACATAAATTATTTTAATAGGTTAGTAATTTCAATAAAAGCGGTAGAGTTAGTAGTAATAATAACAGTATCACGATTTTTTAGTCCGTAAACTAAAAGTTCCACGCCTGATAGGGTGCGTAATATCCTAACGTCATTTTTTTCTATTACGGCGTCTGTAAATACAGCTGTCTTAATGGAACCAGTGTCATAAAGTTGATTGTAATTGAATAGTAGTGATACATCCTCATAAATGGTCGTTTCCCAATTTAACATTCCGCCCCGAGCGGTGGTGTAGTCGGCCGTATCTAACAAGATAAATGGAACGCTCTTACGAAGACCACCAAAGTAAATATAAGATATTGACTTAGTAAAAGCTGGCTCTAATGGAAACTCTAGAGTTTTCATTACCGTCTCGGGCTTAAGTAAGGTTTCCCCTCCGGCGCCGGCCACAAAAATTTGTTGTGCTACATCTCCTTCGGTGGTCTTGAAGGAATTGACCACATCTTCAAATAGACCAGCTTTGGTTAAAGTACCAGGATAGATAAGTTGCAGTGGACCCTCGATTAATGTTTTGTAACTAGGGGTCGTATTTAGAGAGTAATCAGGTATTCTGTTACTAATCCAAAAATAGCTAGTGGCAGAAATTATAATTAAAGCTAACACAACACTAAATACACCGATAGATATAGTATTAATATTAATGCTAAAGAGCCATTCTTTGAGATTAGTTGGTTGTAGTTTACTAACTTTCCCTCCCGCCAGCTCTTCTGGTTGGACAACCGTTATAGGCGTTACCTCCGGAGTAACTGAATCTTCTTTCGCTACGGGTGCTGGAGTAGTCACGACTGGCGTTACCGCGACTAATGGTCTTGCTACTACTGGCTCTACCACCTCATGTAGTGTGCCTCTAACATTTGGCAAACTGCCCATGGCTATTATCTCTGGGGTTTTTGGTTGTGGCAAAGTTTTCTTGCTTGGTGTAGCCTCACTTAAATTAAGGAAACTTTTTTTAAGCACTACCTGAACATTACTTATGTTATTTTCACCAGCTTCAAGTAGTGGGAAGCCTGGTTCTGTATTAGCTGTCCAGATAGTGGTTGGAGTTTTTGGTGTTGCCCTCTCTTTACGTAATCTGACACGTTCATGGATACTTAGTGCATCAGCGCTGGCAAATTTTCCAGTTTTAGAAGTGGCTTTTTGGATGACTCCTTTTCGATGTGAAGTTGGAGGTACAGTATATTTTGGAGTTTTTTTAGCTACTTGTTTTTCTCTTAGATCAGCAAACCACTGACTTATACTTTTAATAATGGCTGGGAATAAGCGAAAGCGGTTTCTCTTGGCATCGGTAATAATGACTCCTGGTCGAGTGTTACTACTTTCGACAATTATAGTCTCCCCTTCTGTCTTAGGGGCTGATATGGGTTTAAGAGTTTGCTCTGGTTCTTCCTCATCCCTTCTAACATCAGACTTATTGTCAATTGACTTTACAACTTTTACTATAGGTTCAGTTTTAACACCTGGTTTAATTTTATTACCAGTCCAACTAGGTGCGCGGTAGATTTGAGGCTCTTCTCTCGTTTCAAACTCATCTGATAAGGAAGCATCATTTGTTTCAGTTTTAGTCGAGGCATTGTCAAAAGCTTGTTTTTTTGCCATGTCCTTAGCAAAAGTACGAACACTTGGAAGTGAGTTAGAAGATTTATGCTTATCCATTACCATCTAGTATTGCACGAAATTGTTAGTTTGTGAGTAGGAAACTGTGATTCCCGTTAATAAATAATATCCTAAGTAATTTTTTTAAGACCTCTGTTTTTGGTGAAATCAGGGTTTATTTGCTTAATTGATAGTCCAATTTTACCCTCTTCTACCTTACTTACTACTACCTGTACTACTTCACCGACAGTTAGAATTCCTTCCATACTTTCAATTCGGAAAGGAGCAATTTCTGAAATATGAATTAATCCTTCATTGTAGCTATCGAGCTTAGCGAAAGCACCAAAAGTAGCAATTTTGGTTATAGTGGCAGTGGCTTTGTCACCGACCAGGTACCTTTTAGTTAGAGACATAATCTTATCAGCTGCTAGACTGGGTGTGCCATTTTTACCGGTGATATAAACTGCACCATCATCTTCAATAACAATTTCATCAACCCCGGTGTCGTCTTTTATACTATTGATTGTTTTGCCACCAGAACCAATTACCAAACCAATTTGATCAGGTAAAATCATTAACGAAATTATTTGTGGAGCTCGGGGAGAGATCGTTGCTCGTGGGGCTGACAGGGCCTTCTTCATTGTCTCTAATATTTGTAGTCGAGCCAGCCTGGCCTTTTCTAAAGCTTCAATAAGTATTTGTATAGAAATTCCAGTTATTTTTACATCCATCTGGATAGCGGTAACTCCTTCGGTCGTCCCAGCTACTTTGAAATCCATGTCACCGTATTCGTCTTCTGGGCCTTGGATGTCGGTCAAAAGTTGATAGGAATCATCTAGTATCATTACCCCAGAAGCGATACCAGCCACACCTCTTATAATCGGTACCCCACCGTCCATTAGAGCTAAGGTTGAAGCACAGACTGAACCCATTGAACTAGAGCCATTGCTAGACATCGTTTCTGAAACTAGTCTTATTGTATAAGGAAAAGTTTCTTTATCTGGGATAACTGGTAAAAGGGCTTTTTCGGCTAAGGCACCATGACCAATCATTCTTCGATTAAAACCACCAACCCGACCAGTTTCTCCAACCGAAAAGGGTGGGAAATTGTAGTGGTGCATAAAATTTTTTTTCACTGAGCGTTCTTCCATAGTATCAATCATTTGAGCAGCTTCAGGACCACCTAAAGTTAAAGCAGAAAAGATACGTGTGCCACCTCTATAAAATATACCTGAACCATGCAGGACAGGGGAGATTCCACCAGCTTCAGCATAAAGTTCTCTCACCTCATCAAATCCCCTCCCGTCAGCTCTTTTACCGTCAACTACTGCGCCCTTGTGTAGTTCGATACTTATCTGTTCCTCAAAGTAAGAGCTGGCAATTTTTTTATCAATTGGCTCTTCTTGGGAAGTGGCTGCTTCGATGAAAATGTTTTTTAGTTCTTGAAGATGGTCTTTTCCTGGGCGATTGCTAAAAAGTGTTATCTGTAATTGGGACTTATAATTTTTTTTATATAAATCTATCAGTGCGATGGGTGTTTCTTGTATTGATATTAGGCGCTTGGGTTTACCAATTTCAGCGATAATATTTTTTTGCCAAATCTCTAATTCGGCTTGGATTTTTAGGGCAGTTTCTAAAGCAGAAATAATCTCACTTTCGCTTACTTCATAAGCAGTCGTCTCAATCATATTTATCTTGCCATCCTTTCCACAAGCCAACACTTCATAATCAGCTATTTCAGGAGTGCGGTCTTGGTAGCTTGGGTTTATTATTATCCCTTTGCTAGTTTTGATACGAGCTAGGCGAACTGCTCCCACTGGTCCAGCCCAAGGAATATCTGATATGCCCAAAGCTAGAGAGGCACCAATTACACCAAGAATATCAGGGTCATCTTCACCAATTGATAGGACAGTAATAACAACTTGTACGTCAATCCGCAGTTGCGAAGAAAAAAGTGGGCGGATCGTTCTGTCAACGATACGAGCCGAGAGAATTGCCTCGTCACTGGGGCGACCTTCGCGACGCATAAAACGACTACCAAGAATTTCACCGGCTGCATAGAACTT
This sequence comes from Candidatus Elulimicrobium sp., assembly GCA_020720815.1. Classification (GTDB taxonomy): domain Bacteria; phylum Patescibacteriota; class Minisyncoccia; order Phycocordibacterales; family UBA918; genus OLB19. Next base: position 44,187 of record DYNY01000002.1, read on the forward strand.
TTCTTCAAATTCAACTGACAGTGGAAAATATGGTAGACTAGGATTATCACTCTTACCCATTACAGCCGTGACTAAAACAACCGTCTCACCATAAGTTAAAAGTACAGAACCATTGGCGTGCAAGGTTAAGTCATTAAATTCGGCCGTCAGTGTCTTGCCTCCTAACTCCGTGGTAAAGATTTTTCTTTGCATAACTACTATCAAGGAATATATAAGTCTTGGTAATTAATTCTCAGTTTCGTCCGGATTATTTTTTTTGCCATTTCTGCGACCGAGGTTTTTATTCTGATTATTCTTCTTGGTGGTTTTATAACCAATTAAAAATTCGTGCGGATAATCATCCATGTCAATAAAGTCATCAACGATTTCGCGCAGTTTGGCTGAGGCTGAGCGACCAAAGGTGATAACTTCCACTTGGCAACCCTGACTTTTTACGTACTCCACCAGAGGAATAAAGTCCCCGTCTCCAGTCGCTAAAACAATAGCATCTACCTTATGGGCTAGCTTGATAGCATCGATTGCTAGACCAACATCCCAGTCCGCTTTTTTAGCACCGCCATAAAATATTTGTAGGTCTTTAGTTTTAATTTCAATGCCGACTTTTTCTAGAGCTTCAAAAAATGGTGCCTCTTCCCCACTCTCTGTATTTACGACATAAGAAAGGGCGCGGATAAGTTTACGATCACCGAGAGCAGCTTTTACAACAGCTCCGAAATTCACTTTTGATTTGTATAAATTTTTGGCACTGTGATAGAGATTTTGTGTATCAATTAAAACAGCGACCCGTTGTTCAGGATGGCGAATGATTCCCATATAAAAATAAGTTATGTAAAAATGATCTGTATAAAAATACCCTAACTTCAACTATAACGTGAAATATAAAAATGCTCCAGACGGAGCATTTTTATATTAGCGTTTCAACCCGAGTTTCTTAATGAGAGATTGGTATGATTTCTCATCTTTACTTTCGAGATAGTTTAGATGCTTGCGCCGATCAGCTACCATCTGCAATAGACCACGGCGGGAGTGAAAGTCTTTCTTATGCTTTCGCAAATGAGAAGACAACTCCTCAATCTGACGGGTCAATAATGCGACTTGCGCCTCAGGCGAACCAGTGTCACTATCGTGACGACGACTATCCTTAAGGACGTTTTCTTTGACTCGTTTTGTTAACATATATTATGTGTGAAGTGTGTCCAATTTATATAGATACGCACGTCAGTGCTTATAAATAAGTACACTTGATTAACCGCGAAGGTTGTATCTACTATAGCACAAAAATTAGGAAAATGCAAGCCAGACAAATGGTTAGACAGTTTGTCAAAACAGTGTCGGTATAACCGTTGTATACTATCTTCTATATGCAGTTAGTTGAATTGAAACGACTCTTTTTAGAGTACCTAGAGATTGAGCGTGGCCGTAGTGTTAAAACTATTGAGAACTATGACCGCTACCTCACCCGTTTGTTTACTTTTGTTAAAGTAGACAAACCTGGTGAACTCACTGAAGAGCAAATACGAGAGTTTAGACTATACCTGAATCGGCAAGCCGGAACAAAAGTTGGTGGAAGAATGGAATCGATGAAAAGACGAACACAAAATTACTACCTGATTGCCCTTAGAGCCTTTTTGAAGTTTTTGCGCAAGCGGGGTGTGACGTCTGTCTCACCTGAGAGAATTGAATTAGCCAAAGTGCCTGAACGATCGCTTGATTTGATTTCTAGTGTTGAATTAGACAGATTGTTGGCTACCCCACTTTTAACTACTCTCGAAGGAAAAAGAGATCGAGCTATTTTGGAGTTGTTATTTTCTACTGGTTTACGTATTTCTGAATTATGCGGATTAGAGATTCAAGATGTAGATCTTACTCGCGATGAATTTTCCGTTAGAGGTAAGGGTGATAAAGTTAGAGTAGTGTTTCTTTCCGAGGCAGCCCGAAGCGCAATTAAAGATTATTTAGCCTCTCGTAAAGATATGGAAGACGCCCTCTTTATTCGTTATGGAAAAAAAGCGCATGTTGGAGAAGAAGCACGGATTTCGCCTCGTACGGTTCAAAGGCTACTAAAGCATTATGCCACTAAGGCAGGTATTACCCGCAAAGTCACTCCACATGTCATTAGACATAGTTTTGCTACAGACCTTCTAAGTAATGGTGCAGATTTAAGGTCGGTCCAAGCTTTACTTGGTCATGCTAATATTGGTACGACACAAATTTACACCCATGTTACTGATGCGCACCTAAGAGCAGTTCATAAACAGTTTCACTCAAAACGTAAGGTTTAATAGTTAGGATAATTTTGGTTTGTGAAAGCTGGCGAGAGTTATCGTTACAAACTTATGATTAAGTCCAATCATATTTAACTGACAATTTTATTTACCGGAACTATATTAGTAAGTTTTATTTAGAATAAAGTTTAAGTAATGCTTCTATCCCCCTTTTATTCTTTTCCCATTCCGTGCTAGTACGAGTTTCTAACTCCACCGTTATTGCCGGGATTCCAATGGAAGCTAACCAACCCTCGGCATCGCCACTTACTGGATAGGCATCAAAGCTAGAGACAGATTTATATTTAGCCGCTACAGCATAAGTATTCATTACAATAATTGTCTGTGCCAAAATTCCAGATTCACACTCCGAAGCATAGACAGCATTAGCTTGACTGTGCCAGAAGACAACTACCTGCGGAGAAATTTTTTTCACCAACTCGCGTAAGGCGACTGCTTCTGGTTCAGAAAAAGCCTCGGTTCCAGCCACCACTGTCTTGCCACGCCAAGTACTGGTTGGTTGCCACTTACAATCAAAGTTTCGATTAAGGTCAACGTTGTTGGCGTTAAACCTACCGGCGCCAGTTTGATGGGCGTCATTTGGGGGAATTTCTTCGCTGGTAAATCTCCCCTCTTTTTTTACAACGTCATAAAGCCCATCTGGATTGAGAGACGGTACTACAGTGATACTTAAATTGTTTGGTAATACAAATTTACCACTTTCTAGTTCATCAATAAATTGATAGGCTAACAGGACACTGTTCCACTCATAACCTCCGTGTATACCGCCAACGAAAAGTAAATTATCCGTTCCGGTTCCAAAAGTGTAGCTTTCAATAACTCGACCCTCAACGGAGGTACCAATTACTGTTTTACCAAGAATGGTTGGTGCGGAAAGAGTGTCAGCTATTTCTGGTATTACTTTTTCTTCTGGCTTTGGAGCGATTAACTGGCCGGGGAATAGTGCCCAGGTTGTAACTAAGCAAACACCGAAGATTACTATAAAAGTGATCAACCAAACTTTTTTTATGGCGGGGGGCATTATTGTTTAGTAACGTAGTTTAATACAGCTTTTACCCCTTCTTGATTTTTAGCCAGCTCAGTACTTTTATGGTCACTTAGCAGGACACTAATGGCGGGAATATTTTGGCTAGCAAACCAGTTAACCATGTCTCCAGTAATTTCGTAATAATCAAATTTCTCGTAAGCAGTATAGCCGGCTGCTTTGGCAAAAAGATTAGTCAAAGCCTCAGTCCCACTTGATACTCCGTTATTGCAGTTTGAAGCGTAAACACCAGAAGCCGCACTGTACCAGGTCACAATGGCTACGGGTTCAGTTTGTGAAACATAGGATTTAATAGCTGAGCTCTCTGGTTCTGAGAAGGCCTCACTACCACCACTGACGCTTCTATTTTGCCAAGTACCAGTCGCTTGCCACTCACAAGCGAAGTTACGATTGAGATCAACTTCATTGGCATTAAAGCGACCACTAATGAGATTGGCCGGAGAGGTTGAAACATCAGTGGCTGTGAAACGACCATTTTTCCCAGTTACTAATTTCAAACCATCTGGATTTAATATTGGTATAATGGTGACGGTAACATCTGCGGGGACAATGTTCGGATTGGCTTTCAGCCAATCAATTACCTCATAAGCCAAAAGTGCGGTGTTCCACGAGTAGCCTCCATGAATGCCTCCAATAAAGAGAACCTCTTTATCACCGACACCAAAGTGATAAGCTTTTATGTCCAAACCATCTACTGTTTTACCAATAATACTTTCCGGCCCGCGAGTAATCGGAGTGATGGGTACCGGGGTTGTAGTTGATACTTCTTCAACTACCGGAGTGATGGGGGTTACTTTGACGCTCGGTTTTTCGTAGGTGGTATCTGTATCACGAGAATTACTAAAGTAATAATAAATGCCACCAGAGATTATTAGTAAAACAGCGACTACAACTAAAATATTTTTCATACCTACACATTGTATTCCTCTTGTGCAGACTTAGCTACCGTTATCAAAAATTTTCAGAATACAGCCCGATTTTATACAGGCAGGTTAACCAGGGAATTTAAGGGTAGTGGAACTGGTGGATAGCTAGTTGTAACTTTAAGGGTGTGAGGTGGGTATTTTTACATATTTTATAAAAGTAAATTTCCACAAAACATTAAATTACTTTTGATCGATGTGGAACTAATTTAGAATAAGTAACGTCTAGTCAGTTACATTAAGATACTGCCAGTTCTGCTTCGGTAAAATTATCTTTACTGAGAGTAATATTTCCACCCTTAATGACAGCACCACTAATTATTAATTGGGCAATTTTTTCTTCTAGTACATCTTGTAAAACTCGTTGCATAGGCCTGGCACCAAACTGTGGGTTGTATCCTTTTTCCACTAAAAAGTCCATCAGTTCACGATTTACTGTGAGTTCGTAGCCACGCTCTTTCACTCGTTCGTAAAGTCCTCCGAGCATAAGTCCGGCTATCTGTCCCTGCTCCTCCAATTTTAATGGTTCAAAAATAATTGTGCTGTCAAAGCGATTAAGAAGTTCTGGACGGAATACTCCTTCTTTAACGATGTGGTTAATTATTTCTTGCGTTAGGGTGGATAGTTCTTGGCGTTGATTTACGGTACGCAAGATTAGTTGACTTCCGGCATTGCTGGTAGCGATGACAATAGTATTTCGGGCGTTGACCTTATTACCCCTAGCATCAGTAAAAATCCCCTCATCTAGAATTTGTAGGAAGATATCGTGAACGGCTTTGGCTCCTTTTTCAAACTCATCTAGAAGAAGTACAGCATAGGGATGTTCGCGCAACATGTCACCTAGTGTACCGGAGTTTACACCGTCACCAATCAATCTAGTTAGGGCATCAGCACCACTAAATTCTGACATGTCGATGCGGTGCATATTTTTTTCATCACCAAAAAATACATAGGCCAGGGCTTTAGCGGTTTCGGTTTTACCGACACCGGTTGGGCCAAGAAAAAGAAATGAGCCAATTGGTTTTTCACTGGATTGAATGCCTGCCCTAGCTCTACGCATGGTACGTGAAATAGCATCAATGGCTCGCTGCTGACCAATGACTCGTTCGTGTAGTTTACTTTCAAGATTGAGTAATAAATTTTTTTCGACTTCACCGATAGGTCCGACCGGAATACCAGTTTTTTCACTGACAACACTGTATACATATTCTGGTGTAATCATTACTACCCCTGCATATTGTGCCCGTGTAGCGATGTCGATAAGCAGTTCAATGGCTTTGTCCGGCATTGCTCCTTCGACAATATATCGATCAGCCGTGTTAGTAATAGTTTGTAATGAAGCGTAGGTAAACAATACTCCGTAACGAGCCTCGTTTTGTTCGGCGATTCCTTGTAGAAGTTTAGTGGTACTACTTAAGTCTGGGGCGTCTAGTAGAACTTCTGCAAATCTACGCGAAAAGGCCCCGAGCGGTTCTAGAAAGGTGTGATATGCACCAGGCGTATCGGTGGCGATTATATGAAGCATTGGTGAAGCTAAGTACGGGTCTAGTATTTCTGGGATAAATATTCCCATCGCTTCTGCTTCACGGATAAAACTACTAAGATTTTCGATAACAATAATAATATTGCCAGCATTATGAGCTTCAGTAAAAAGTGAAATGATAGTGTATTCCAACTCTTGTTTATCATGGTGGGTAGCGAAGAGTCTGCTCGTGTCAAGCAAAACCATTTTTTGATCCTCTACAGCTCCGATTGAGCTACCAGTTTTTAGACGACGATCTACTTCAAGTAATAAGTCAATTGTACCGACCCCGGCTTCACCAATTAGTAGCACATTAGCTGCTTTTGCTCTAGCTAAAGCTACTTCTACTTCAGCAATTTTCTCCTCAGTAAAAGCATTGTTACTGGTGGTCAAGTTTGAGAAGACGGCACTAGTTTTAATATCTCGCGAAAATTTCTCTAATTGGAAAGGGGTGCCGTATGCCCACTCTCGGCCTATACCTTTGGTTTTAGAGAGATTATCTTTACCCCACCAACGCATTATCTTTTTCTTTTGGTGGTGCGCTAGGACTACCCAATTTAGGGCACCAAAAAATGCCTCTTCGTTGATACCTTGTTTGGCAATCATTTTTTTAAAGGCCGTGTCTTGCTGAAGCAAATAATTTCCCAGAGTAATTAAAGAAAAAATCTGATTTTCTGGCAGAGGTATCATCGAAGTGGTAATTTTTACTCTAGGGCTAGCAAGAAACCCATCAAGAATATCAACAGCCACTCCAGTGCGCAGTAGAATTTCCGTACCCATTTGTGAAATACAAAAAGCTTTCGTCACGTCTTCTTCATCGGAAAAAATTTCCGCTACTTCATAGGTAGTGCCGGAAATTTTTTCTTTGTTTAGTCCAAGAATAGAATTGAGTCCGTAAAAATAATAACTGTTAAAGTAGCTATAGATGAGAATTTGCTCCAACCATAAGGCGGTGGCTATAAGACACACTCCCAATGAAGTATAAGCATAGCTGTTTGAATGAGTAATGGTGAAGCCGGCACTAGCTAACCCTGAAATTAAAGCAATAGAAAAAAAACTTACTCGCAAAAAACTCAAGGTTCGTCTTTCAATAAAACGTGCAAAAGTAAGAACGGGGCGGTATTTTTTTATATCTTCAGCAATAGTATACATATAATATATTTATATCAGCAAAAGTATTCCGTAGTATAGACAGCCAACTATTATAATAGGAGCCGTAACCCAAAAAATATATGTTAAAACTATCCCGACTGAAAGTACTAATAATGAAGTTACCCCTATTACTATTATAACGGTACGCATAAGCATTCCGATTAAGCGGGAGATTAAATTAATAATAATAAATCCCGCTAAGTCTTCAAAGTTAAAAGAGTTACCGCGTTCTTCAGTCATGCGTTTAAAAGGTGCAAAATATGATTTGGTTAGTTGTGGTAGAGAAAAGAAATTAGTAACAAACCAAAGAAAGTTTTTCCAAATGTGAAAAATTTCACCGAAGGCGGATGTGTAGTGCCAAAGCAAATAATGATGCAAAACAGAAATGAACAACATACATATATAGTATACATGGTGGTATACATTTAGTGTGTAGTGGTAATAAACAACAAAAGCCGCGCCCTTAGGGGTGCGGCTTTTGTTGTTTAGCTTTAATTATGCACGTCGCACATTTCCAGCAGCTGGTCCTTTTGGTCCTTGCTCAATATCGAAAGTAACTTGGTCACCTTCTTGTAGGTCGTCGAAAGCGACGTCTACTAGAGATTGTGCATGGAAGAAAACATCCTTGCCACCATCATCTGGCTTAATAAAACCGTAACCATTATCTCGCTTGCGCACAATTGATCCTGTCATTTGATTTATATTTATACTTTGATTAAGACAAAACGTCACTTCACCTGGTCAATGCTTTCACCTTGCCTTGGAGGAGTTTGTTTCGCTACGTATATTAAAGCACAAATACAGATAAACACAAGCGTTTAGCCATCGTAAACTTTAGATTTTAATATTTCTACCCCATTTTCCTATATATGGTAGCTCTTTCTCGGTTAGTTTTAGGGCATTAATAATACCAATGATGGAGAATACTAATGCCACAAATGATGCCAGCTTTAGAAAAGGACTAAGACCAAAAAGCCAATTACTAAAAATCCAGATGACAAAAGTCATGATGAATACTTGTAGTCCTTGTCTTATGTGGAAATTAATAAAAGGATCTTCTTTCTTGGTTAGGAATGGAACTAAAACTAGCGGACCAATATATGAGAGGCTAGCCATAATAGTCTGCTCGTTAAAAGTAAAAGTGGTAGCTGGCTTTGGACTTGTAGTGGTCGTAGTAGTAACAATAGTCGGAGGGGTATTTGGTGAAGTGTTTTCTCCTGGGGTTTGATTATTATCCATAGTTTAAAATATTAGTAGTTTAGTTTTAATGCATCTAATATAAGTGTAGTACTTTGTCTCACTAATGCAAGACCCGTAGTAAAACTACGGGTCTAACCTGGTCTAAGTGGTATTACCAATGTCCGCGCCAGGAGCGCATTATTTCTTTCATAGTTTTCTTAGCTTGTACTGGATGAAAGATGGCCCAGATAAAAAAACCGAAAATTGTTATTAAACCACCAAACAATAATCCGATGAAGATAATGGCAAGCATTACCGGTAACACTAATAGACTTAAAAAAGTTGGTCTACCAATTTTCTTCATGTTTGCCATTTAGAGCTTCCTTTCTAAATCTGGTATAGGTTGGTGTATTCGAATGTAGAACTGAGAGACTGTCTGTAAGATAGCAGAAACTAATGACTAAGCAAGGAAAAACACCCTTAAAACTCTCTTCTAAAGAGTTTTAAGGGTGTTTTTCCAGCATAAGTAACGGCTTCACTGCCACAAGCGGACGTGGCATTATCCACGTAAAAATAATATTAAGAATCGGACACCACTGTTGGTGGTGTCCGAGGGCCTCAGTAGCAGTTAGCAAAGCCATCTCCGAGTTCGCTTTCGTCAGGGTAGTTAAATTCTTCCGGCGATGTCGTCTTCTTATTGGACCTTGCCAAAGGAAGCTTTACTTCTTTTGTTGGGAGAAGACCTTGGGTTTGCTGTTGATTTTGCAGGTTCTGATTAATAATTGGTCCGTCTGGTATCGGTGTGAACATGTGACACATCCTTCCGCATTATTGGGTCACCTATATAGTTTACCTCTCCTCAAACTCCAGTAACTAAATTTATACACTACATCTACCCTTTCCCCATCCCCCACAACATATTAAAGAAAGCCCGGTAGTTATCGGCAATTTGCTTGGATTTTATTACATACACTAGTGGTGGGTTGAGAAAGGTATAAAATGAGACAGAGTCATGACGGATTACTAAGTGAGTGACGCCTTTTGGTAGATTGATGAGGAAGCGGTATTCCTGGTTGGCAAATTTACCAATGTATTCTTCGTAGAATGGTCGCTCATCATCACTCCCTAGATATTTCACCGAGAGTTCCTTTTTTCGCATCTCGTCTAGATGTTCGTCAAGGGATTCTCCCATAATGGCGGAGTATCCGGCTGAGGCACCACCAATAATGTAACACTCCCAGGTATCATCTGCCCTAGTAACCAGATCCCTTTCATATTGTTGGATCGCCCGCATACCTTGAAGTACCTCAAACTCTTGTTCGTTACCGATGTTGCTGATCTGGTTGAGTTCCCGTGCCAGGTCCCCGGCCTCGATAGCCTTTCTGCGACCCAGGGTTTCAATTACCTGCGGGGGACGAGCTTTGTATTTGGCTTGCTTTCCTTTCTTGATTTCCTCTACTAACCTCTGACTAATAAGCTTCGGAAGAGCAATATATATGTATTGGCGCGGCATGTGAGTCAGTAGCGCTAATTTGCTACCGCCGAGCTCCTTTCCGTATTCCAGCAGGGTTACGTAGACTCTAGCTTCACTGTTGCTCAGGCCAAAGTCCACTAATTTTTCTACTAGGATTGTATTTGAAGTTTTAATATCTGTCATAAATATAATGACACTATACTATAATAACTATAAAAAACAACTATACTTGTCTATAAAAAGTGACATATCTAACATTGACAAAATACCATAAAGATGCCATAATAGATGTTAGAAAGTTCAGAGCAAACTAGCGGTCGGAAGACCAAAGGCACCTGAACAGCACCTTGAAAGGAAATCCATGAACAAGATTGAAGCTATAAATAATCTCCGTGCATTTGCGGACGAAGTTTCTACGTACGGAAGGTTTACTGTCGGGGAAGGTCCCATCTATCGGTACTTCTACAAAACAGCAGCGTCAATGATTGACGCGTCAAGTTTGGCCGGGGACTTTTCTCTTGAGACCACTGGTTGGACGTTGGACCTGAAGATGGTGTTGTCAAACGGCAATGCCCTTAATCTCCTCCGGGTTTTCATGGACACGTTCGACCTTAATGGTGTTCACCACCTGAAGATCGGGGTCAGCGGAGACCTTGAGAAGTTGAAGGTCACCCTAGACACCTACGATCTATTTAAGCCGTGACTGGTTTGGAGAAGTGTGCAACCCACACTTCTCCTCTTTATAAAGATTTTGAATACTTCAAAATCTTTTAGAGAATTTGTTCTTTAATTACGTACCTTGAAAGGAAGAGTCATGTTGCAGGAAGTTTTTCGTGAAATGAAAACCGGAAGGTACTACGTTGTGTCTTACCTCAACGGTATGGGTGGTGATTGGAATCACAAAATTGAATGGGAAGGTGCCACGTACGAAGAAGGAGTGCAATACATCAGGGATAACAATCCCTCGCTCTGGCATAGGTTCGCCCTATATTACAACGGAGAAAAGCGCTATAGCCGGTGTAGATAAGCGCAAAACTAACCACTCTAGCCCGAGCGTGATCGGTGCCTAAGGCGAGTTGAACTATGCTCCTCGCTTTTTCTTTTGTCTGAAACAGCAAAATGTTAGACTGTAGACATGAAAATATACTCGTGGAATGTGAATGGTATTCGGGCAGTCTTGAAAAAGGGTGATTTTCAGCGTTTCATGGCCGAACATAAGCCTGATATTATCTGTCTGCAAGAGACAAAAGCTGAGCGTGGACAGGTTGAAATTGACCTGCCAGATTATGAGGAATACTGGAATAGCGCTCTAAAAAAGGGTTATTCTGGTACAGCCATCTTTAGTAAGGAGGCCCCCGTATCGGTTATTGAGGGAATTCCTGCGGATATCGCAAAACGGTATAACTTGACCGATAGCTACGGAGACACGACCAAAGAGGGCCGGGTGCTAACTCTAGAATTTGAGGGTTTCTATGTCAGTACGGTCTATACTCCGAATGCCAAGGATGATCTGTCGCGAATCCCGATGCGTCAGGCTTGGGATCCAGCTTATTTGGAATTCATGAAACGTTTACAGGAGGAGAAGCCGGTAATATTTTGTGGCGATCTAAACGTGGCACACACGGAGCTCGATCTGGCGAGGCCAAAGGAAAACGAGGGAAAAAAAGGATTTACACAAGAAGAAAGAGATGGACTAAGTGCATACGTGAGGGCTGGCATTGTGGATACTTTTCGATTGAGAGAAAAAGATAATGGGCACTACACTTGGTGGTCGCATTGGGGGGCAGCCCGAGAGAGAAATGTTGGTTGGCGAATTGATTATGTCTTTGCGAGCGAATCACTTGTGCCTATCATAAAGTATGCGCGGATTCATCCTGAAGTGATGGGTTCTGATCATTGCCCAGTCTCACTGGAACTTGCTCTACAATAACAGGAAATAGTTGTACACAGTGAAAATAGAATCAAACATTTCTTAGAAATGTCAAGAGTAAGAGTTTGGTAGCCAGTATATGGCTAATAATAAAGCTGAATTTACTATAAATTTTTTGTTTATGAGGCGTGTTCATTATAAAGGACACGCTAGAGATAGTTATACACAACTATTCACCACCATGTCCTTTACACTCTTTTATAAAGGACATAATATATATGTAGGCCCAGAAAGGGCGAGCAGGTACCTCCAGAGTTCTCCCCTGAAACAACTTCAGAGAAGAACCCTGGGGATACCCCTTAAAGAGATCTTTCAAAAAACAATTGAGTATTACCTCCAAAAAACTCAAATAAAAAACGTTCATAATAACCCCACCCACATAGAGAAGTCTCCTTACTCGCAGAGCTGGAATGAGAAGCAGAAAGCATCCACATTCCAACCGTACAGTAAGTGAAATAGATTTCTCAAAAAGTACAACGTAGGGCTTTGGCTTTTGGTTAGCCCATGAGGCGCCATCTAGGGTTACATAACCCGCAAAAATATAAAGCTCGAACTAATCAAAAGGCCTGAGGGCATCGCCAGCGAATCTAATAGATTAGCTTACGATACCCCCAGGCCTTTTTTAAATGAGCAAATACCCGTAAGGGCATATTGCGAATTAATGCAGGCACCTCAGTAGATTTTACTTAGGGAGAATCTACTGGCGGTGAGTTGTACAATCGCTAAATTTAAGGTATTTTACCCTTAACTAACCTTGTTCCTTGGAGGATTACATGAAGCAAGATTTTGATACTAGTGATTCACTTGAGGAAGTAGTTTACGATTTTGCTTTGGGTTTAGTTATTACACCTATCTTAACCTACCCTTTTACAACGTATATTTTCAGTGTGTGGTGGGAAAACCTGAGTCTTTGGGCAGGAGTTGCCTGGTTGGTCTGCCTTTGGCAAATTGTTACAGTTTGCTTGGTCCAGCCTGGTCGAGAGCGCCTAATGAGAAAGAGTAACTAAATGCCACAAGGAAATTGCCATAAAAACCCCGACAAGGCTCTGCTCTTGGCGGGGTTTCGTTATATTTAGCCACTTAACCCACTTTATGTTCGCGGGCTATATTTTTAAGGGCGGCAGCTTCCTCCTCAGCTTGTTTTTCCTTTCCCGCTTCTGCCAGAGATAATAATTCATCTTCCGGCAGTTTCAGTAGCTCTAAAACCCTTGTTTCTAGGTACTTTTCAGTATTTTTCCCCGGCTCTATCAACACCTCTTCCAACAACGCATGCAGTATATATCCCAGCTTTTTCCCCGGCTTTTCCCCAGACATTTCCATTACTTTATCCCCATTAATCTTCAATAGCTTTACAGATATAGGGTCGCGCAAGGCTTCGTCGACCATGGCTTTGTATTTACGGAAGCGGAAAGGCTGTTCTTTTGGTCGACCGGTACCGATGCGATCACAAACCCTTAAATTAAGGAGATTTTCAATCTGGCCTTTTCCTATTCGTACAATAGTGCGACGAACGGCTGCTAAGGTAATTTCATCTGGGTCTGAGAAAAACATATGCCAGCGCACCAGTCCCTCTACCCTTTCAATAGTTTCGCGGGGCATTTTCAATCGTTCGAGAATCTTTTTAGTCATTTTTGCACCTACCACCTCATGTCCAAAGAAAGTATAAAGCTTGTTTTTGCCCCCAGTACGTCTGGTAGCTGGCTTACCAACATCGTGTAGTAACCCGGCTAGGCGAATTTCGGTTGAATGTCCTTTATCCGCTGCCGCTTGCAGGGTTCTTAAATTATGTTCAAACACATCAAAATCATGAATACCCCCTTGCTCACAGCTGATTCCTTCTAGTAGCTCAGGTAAAATATACTCGAGTAAATCTAGTTTTTGAAGGAAAATGATCCCTTGCATAGGGGCGGATGAATCAATTAGGCGAATGAATTCGGTCGCGACACGCTCAATAGCAATCTTTTTTAATTGTGGGGCGTTTCTCACGATGCCTGCCATAGTTTCGGCATCAATAACGAAGTCGAGTTCAGCCGCTAGGCGCACCGCCCGCATCATCCGTAGGGCATCTTCGGCAAACCGTTCATCCGGTATACCGACGGCCTTTAGGCGTTTTGCCTTCAGGTCTTCAATTCCACCATATAAATCGACAATTTTTTGGTCGGTAATCCGGAAAGCAATGGCGTTAACGGTAAAGTCTCGACGAGCGAGGTCTTCTTCTAGAGTAACACCGAAAGTAACGTTATCTGGACGTCTAGCATCGCTGTACCCGCTTTCGCTACGGTAGGGTGTTACTTCTACCACCTTTAGTCTTTCGTCAGTCTCTAATTCATTTTTAACCCCGACTGTGCCATATTCGTTATTACAGAAACTATCAGGAAATAAAGCTTGGATTTGCGCAGGATGGGCAGTCGTGGTGAAGTCCCAATCCTTAGGTGTTTTACCGAGCATGAGGTCACGCACACAACCACCGACTAGATACGCTTCAAAACCAGCTTTTTCTAGTATTTCATTAATGTTTCTTACTGTTAACGGGATAGAGTTGATATCAATCATGTACCGATATTGTAGCAGAAAGTCGTTGCTTTTTCCTTTGTTACAGCGTATGATTTTCGACACAGCAAAGATATAGGCACCTGTAGTGAAATGGATATCATTTTTGACTTCGGATCAAACGTTCCAGGTTCGAGTCCTGGCAGGTGCACCTAAAATACAAAATGCCGGCCTTGCGCTGGCATTTTGTATTTTAGGTCCAGGACTCGAAGCTGATGCGAGATATCTTTTCGAGCGAAGCGAAGGAAAGTATCCGCATCGGGTACTGAACATGTAAGGTTCGAGTCCTGGCAGGTGCACATCGTAAATTACAAAAAGAGCCGGCGTTTTAGTGGTTCCTTGTATTTTAGTCTTTGTACAGGAGGTTGATTTATAGTGTGCTACTATTTATAGTATATGGCTAACACAGTCGTTCTTATTGTTGAAGATGATGAGAGTATTCTAGAACTTTATGCGACCGCTTTTATACAGATAGGAATCAAGGTCCTTAAAGCCAATAATGGTCTGAAGGGAGTGGAACTGGCGTTAAAGCACCACCCAGACGCTATTTTAATGGATATTATGATGCCTATAATGCCTGGACATGAAGCAGTGAAGAAAATTCGTCTTGATCCCTGGGGTAAAGATGCCAAGGTAATTTTTCTTACTAATATGAGTGATGCCGAAAATGTTTTTCTGGCAGTGAAGCAAGGCAGTGAAGAGTATATTATTAAAGCCAATACTCCAGTGAAAGAAGTTGTAAACCAGACCAGAATGGCGATGCGAGCTTAGGCCTAACTTTCACTCTACAGCCAGTAGGATATATACGAAAACAGCTTGCCAGAAACAACCAAGCTGTTTTTTTGCAAGCTGTTGCTAAAAATTGATTCGAAATTCCCTTCCGTGGTCTGTAAATCCGATACGACGATACCAAGCCTGTACTTCTTTCCTGGTACCATCATCCCGGCTGGTGGCTATAAGCTTGTAGCAGTGATTATTTCTTGCGTAGTCTATGACCGCTACAAGAATTTCTCTGGCAATCCCCTGTCCCCGGTATTTTTCTTCTACATTTACATCTTCAAGTAAGCCAAAAGGTTCTGGGTGAAGATCATTTCGTAGAAGGTAAAGAAAAGCCCGGCCTGCTTCTTTGCCGTCACGGGTAATGGAAAATCTAACTCCTACGCAAGGTACTTTAATGCAGTGCATGTTTAGCTCCTAGTTAGCCTATGTTTTAAAACCGATGTCTAAGCTTAGAAGTTGTTTATATGTCAAAATCGAACAGTTGACGTAGTATATAATATACGAATCTTTCTATGGCAGATTCATCTGGTCACTACAAACAAGAAGCCTACGAGCAAGCAATTGCCTTTCGGAAGCGAGGTTTTACGTATACAGAGATTGCTAAGATTTGTGGCGTATCGGTCGGTACTGCCAGTACTTGGCTTAAGCCACTACCGTTCTCATTTAAGATAACGGCCCAAAATAAAGCTAGAGCGGCACAGGATAATAAGAAACGCATGGTTTCAATCAACAAGGCGCGCACTGCCGAACGGGCGAAGCAATATGACCAGGTGGTACGAATGGCGGAGACTGAATATCAAAATTATCGGCATTCCCCTCTCTTTATAGCCGGTCTAATGCTTTATATTAGCGAGGGAGACAATGTTAGTACCAGGCTAATACGGCTATCTAGTAGTCGGCCGGAGTTACATAAAATTTTTATTAAATTTCTCTTAACCTACCTGGGAGTAGTTAAATCTTCGATTAAGTTTTGGCTACTCTTGTACCCAGATCTAGATGAAGTCACTTGTATGAAACATTGGAGTAAAAAAACAGGTATTTCAGTTGCCCAATTTTATAAGAATCAATTTATAAACGGTCGTAGTACCAAACCAACGTTGCATTTTGGCGTTGGGAATACTATAATCGGCAATACTCTACTAAAACAGAAGCTCGCAAAATGGGTCGAACTACTGCATAAAGAGTTAAAATAATTAAATGCGGCCATGGTTAAGTGGCATAACGAGTCCTTGCCAAGGATTAGTCGGGGTTTCGATTACCCCTGGCCGCACGAGTACAAAAATAGCACCCTTGGAGGTGCTATTTTTGTTCGTACGGCCAGAGTAAGTGCCTTGTGGCACTTACGTAGGTAATCGAAAAAGCTTTTGAGGTGAATTATGAGTTCGTGAAATAATTCATCCAAAAGGTGTACAGCGACTGTAGGTCGGCGAATTTACCCCTGGCCGCACCAATAATAAACAGTCACAACATACATTGTGACTGTAAAATTAGAAAAACTTTAAAGATAAATATTCACAATGCGGTAAAGTCAGGTCTAATATATAAGACATCCTGCACTGTCTTATATGGGGATAAGACAGTGCATAAGTGGATAAAGGACAACAAATTAATAACTAAATATTAGATTAGCCATATTTGCCAATAGATTATATAAATATGTACCACGTGAAACATTTATTATTTGTTACACGTAGAACAAGTTGAAGTATGACTTTAATACGATGATATAATCTACTAGTGTTAGATTATCTTAGCGGTAACAGTAAATCTACAAATAAACAGATTGGATCTTGGGGTGAAACTATTGCTACTAATTATTTAAAAAGAAAGGGATATACGATTCTTGATCGTAATTATCTTAAGAAATGGGGTGAGATTGACATAGTAGCACGTGGAACTAATGGAAAAATTCATTTTGTTGAAGTAAAGGCTGTTTCATATGAAACAAAACGACATTTAAGCAATGCCGTTACACGTAGAACCTGGCGTCCTGAGGAAAATGTTCATTTTTTTAAGTTAAAAAAGCTAAATCGAGTTATAGAGTCTTGGCTAATGGAAAAGAATTATACAAAGGAATGGCAAATTGATGTTATTGCAGTTAGGCTTGTTCCACGTGAAAAGTACGCCTCATTAAAGCTAATTCCTAACATTGTATTGTGATTTTGTTATAATTTCATTTACTTTATTAAATTACTGGTTGAGTTTCATGTGTAACAAAAGATTATTTTATTTAATTAATCGAGTAAAGTAAATAATGTATGCCACGTGAAACATAAATTTATAATAATGCATACAAAAATATAGGTTTTTTCTTAAATGTGTTTTTACAACTAATTCGTAATAATAAGTTATCTTACTTTGAGATAATCATTTTAATGATGTAATATTAAAATATGAATGAAGGATATATTAAGAAATTACAACCTGATAATGAATTAAGTAAAGGTAAAAAATCAGCACAAACGATTTCTTTTGAAGCTATAGCAGGAACTGATAAATTAAGATTAACTATGTGTGATGGTGTGAATCATTGGTTTGAGGAGGAAGAGGTGACAGAAGGTGTGACAGGAGGACTTGATTTATCAATTGACAAATTAGACGGAAAATTTAAGTGTGATTGTCCTGATAAAGATAATCGAAAAGATGCTTTTGGACTTTTTAAATAAGGATAATTAGTTTAAATGGGGAGTTGTAAAGTTTTAAGTTTACTTGAAGAGGTGAACATAATAATCTAATTCAATTAAGCCTTAATTTCTTCGCGATCATTTAATAAAACTCAACTAAAAGTTGAGTTTTATTAAACATGTCGGGGAGCCGGGAATCGAACCCGGACCACTCGGTCCCAAACCGAGTACACTACCACTATGCTACACCCCGATGAGTGAGAGGAGTCAGAAGACTTTGTTCCGGGGTGTAAGGAGCACACGTTTTCTGACTTCCGAGCGAAGAAAGGGTGAAAGCTTTGCTTACAACCCTACTCGCTACTTATCTAAACCAGATGAACCGATTTAGTGCTCACGATAATAGCATATTGAGCGGAAAATGCGAGACCGTGTTTAGCTCATTATTAATGTATAATATAAACCTTATGCCTGAAAGCTTTTCAAAAATAGAAATTAACTTTACATATAAAGAACGTGATTTTTATCAAAGACTTGCTTCTCTACCACATGAAATTGCCGAACGATGGCGTGAAGAATATGAGAATTTGCCGGAAATAACAGATGATTTTTTCATTCGCTTTGACCAGTTTTGTATTTTTAGGAATCAAGCAATGGATAGTTCGCTTGAATTAGATGAAGAAATTAGTGATGAAATTAGACTTGAAATTGAGGGAGTTAAAAAAGTAGTTAGAGAAACTTTTGGCGACCCACAGCATTTTCTGGGTAATGGATACACCGCTGAGGTTTACGAATTACCGGTCGCTCCGCATTTGTGTGTAAAGTATATTCATAATCAAGAAGCTTATAACGAAAATAATCATATTCGCGTGGAGCATAATTTTCTAGCGGAACTAAGAAAATTTACTGTAGAAGGAGTGCGAAGTCCGCTTCCTTACTTTGTTCGTATACACCCGAGTGAGGGTCACTCATATGGTATGGAAAAAATTAATGGTAAAAACTTGTCTCAAATACTAGAACGCCAGTCTGATAATATTGAACTAATAGCAATGCTTAAGACACTAGACAGAGAAACTGTAAAGAAAAATTTGTTGGCCTACGTTACTTCACTGCATGATACATGTAAAATTACACACGGAGATCTATTCCAGCGGAATATCATGGTAGATGAAGAAGGAAAATTTTACATTATTGATTTCGGTAAAGCTAAACGAGAGGAAATTGGGGAAGATCACGAAGGGCGCCGCAAAATAGACATTGCTACATTAACTTCTGAGATAGGGGTTTTCTTTAATGCTATTGACAAACTAGATATAGTTTGATATAAATAAGTTTGATTCGTAACAAGGAATAGACATGGAAATTTCCAAACATATCACAGAGGAGGCAAAGAACCTGTTGCAAGCAGACGCTTCGCTGACTCTGCCGATTCAGCTGTCGTCGGCGCCGGAATTCTATTTGGCAAAAGGTGATGATGCAACCATCACTGCCTTCACCGCCATCATTCACTCCGGCGCTGAATACAAAATTGGCACAAAGAAGGCCAATTAATACGTCGCTTTTTCACTTTAGCTCTCCTGCGGGAGAGCTTTGTTATTAAGTCGTAAATATTTCCCAAATTCACTTAAGTAGGGCACAATAGTCGGCGATGATTCATCATTATTTTAGAAGAACTGTAGAGGGAGCTATGACTGAGGCTGATGATGCAACTTCTGGAGGATGGACTCATGTTGTGGGACCTTCGCCAGAGGAGTTTTTTAATGTCATAGAGAAGTATAATCTTGAAAATACTATCGTTGAGGATATAAAAGACTTTTTTGAGGTGCCTCGATTTGAAATTGAAGGCTCTAATGCATACTTTTTTACCCGGTACCCGTATGATGTAAAAGATCACGATATAGACACGGCTCCGATTTTGTTTATCTTGAACGAAAATTCAATTATTACTATTGCTGAACAAGAGGTGCCATTTTTAGACGCTTTTGCGGAAGGTAAGCGAGAATTTACTACCACCGAGAAGACAGGGCTATTTTTGGAATTTTTAACTGAATTAATGGTGGCCTATGAGCGTAAACTGACTCGTATTAGAAAAATGGTGTATAAAGATATGGGGCGGGTGCGTAGTATTAAAGGGAAGGATTTACAACGTTTGGTATTTATTGAACAGGAGTTAAATGAGGTTATTTCTGCTTTGGTCCCGACTAACGTTTGGGTTAACCAGCTAGCTAAAGGTAACCGCATTAAGTTTCTGGAAGATGACCGAGAGTTGCTAGAGGACTTGCTCATTGAGTGTGGTCAGTTGATTGATTCGGCTAAGTCAATCCTAAAAACCATTCAAAACATTCGTGGTGCTACTGAAGCGATTTTGACCCAGGGTCTTAATAGCACCCTTCGTACCCTTACGGCTGTCACTATCGTCCTTACTATACCAACATTAGTTTCTTCACTTTTTGGAATGAACGTACCTAACCCATTGGAGAGTTACCCACAAGCATTTTGGATAGTAGTGGCAATGATTATGTTGGCGGTAGCATTTACTGTGTACTTTTTTAATAAAAATCGCTGGATGTAGGGTGGTAAAAGTGAATCAGGGTTGTGATATTATTTTGGGATGAATGAAATTGAATCTAGTGTTAAAGTGGGTGAATTTGTACCAAAATGGAATGATGGTAATTTAGAAATTCCACTAGAAAATTTACTTAGTGAGCAGCAGTTATTAATGCGGCTGATGGTGCCAGGAAAAATTAGATCACTTGTGTCAGAGAGCGATGGCGAACAGGTCGGGATTGAAGATGCCTTATTTGAAAAATGGTACGTCAAATATTCCAAACTTTTTAGAGAGTATTGCAATGACCTCGACCAAAATGACGAGTATGAAAAGGGGCTTATCCCAAGAATTGTGACGGGAAGACTAACCTCTGTAGATTACTCAATAATTCAGGAATATTTGGAAAACCCAGCTAACCTAAACGGAGCGGAAGGAATTGGCGGAAAATTTTTTAAAGACGAAGAAGAGGTACAGGAATTCATCAAGCAATACGTCAACTAAGGTAGGGAAAGGAGCTAAACCCGTCCATGAACGAAGTTTATGGTCGGGTTTAGGAGTTCCATGGTAAAATACCATGACTATGAAAAAGCAGGTGTTTTATGTTCATGGCGGCGATTCCTTTACCAAGCCGGAGGATTTTTTGCAGTACATACAAACTAAGACTATTCGTGACTTACCTGGTAGTATTAAAGAAAAGTCTTGGAAGAAGGCACTACCATTAGACTTGGGTGAAGAATATGAGGTTTTCATGCCTGAGATGCCTAATCGACATAATGCTCATTATGCAGAATGGAAGATTTGGTTTGAGCGACATTTCGAATACTTACGGGATGGGGTAATTTTAGTTGGGTGTTCACTGGGCGCGATGTTTCTGGCTAAATATCTGGCTGAAAATAAACCACCCTTCAAAATTGCTAAGTTATACCTTTTGGCTGGTCCAGGCGGAGATTGGCCACTTCAGCTTGATGGTAACGACTGCCTGAGCTTTAAGGTCTCGGCCGAAGCGGCTAGTCATATTGCCAAAATGGCTGAAAATATAGAGATCTGGCACTCAGAGGATGATTTTCTTGTACCCTATACGGAAGCGTATTGGTACCAAAAACACGTGCAAGGTGCAAAACTAAGGCTATTTAAGGACAAAAACCACTTCTTGTTACCGGAATTACCCGAATTAATCGCCGATATTAAGCAATTTAGCCAAAACTAGCCAAAAAAGGTTGGTAAGAATTCGTCTTGGGGCGCGTCTACGTATATAATGGTTTCCACATGCGGGGTCAAAAACAGACAACAGATGCTATGGAAAGCCAAGAAGATCGTTTTTTGAAAGCTTTCGAAGACTACAGTGACGCGCTCTTTCGTCATGCCTCTATCCGAGTCAGTGACCGAGAGCGAGCGATTGATATCGTGCATGATACTTTTACTAAAGTATGGTCTTATGCCCGAGCTGGTCACCAGATCGACTCCTACCGCTCATTTTTATATAAAGTACTCAATAATTTAATTATTGATGAGTATCGCAAGCGGAAGGAAGTATCGCTCGATGCACTGTTGTCGGTGGAGGGGGTAGATGAGGGGTCTTTCCCAGAACTCTCCGAGAATACCGTCGAGGCTTTGGCCGCGACTATCGACGGACGGAAAGCATTTGAGCTATTGGCGGAGCTACCCGATGTTTACCGGGAGGTTATCATCATGCGTTTTGTCGACGAGCTCGGGCCACGAGAAATCAGTGATCTGATCGAGGAATCAGAAAACGTCGTTTCGGTCAGGCTTCACCGCGGACTAAAACTCCTCCGGGATAAAATAGAAGCCACTATCTTCAGTAAAGAAGAAAACCGTTTGACCAAACAAAAACATACATGAAACGCTTCAGCGAACAACTACAAAAAAAAGCTCTAGATATCCGCCTCAAAGCGGCTGAAAAACGCGAACTACGTGAGCGGGTTGTTTCGTATATGGAATATCATCCAATGTTGGTCAAGGTTCAGGCTAAGGTAAGGGTCGACAAAAATTTAAATAATGAGCTTGGAGAAGTGACGATTTTGCCAGTTAACTGGTGGAGAGCATTTCAGGTGGCGGGTGCCGTTTTCGGGGCTTTGGTTTTGAGTATTTCTTATTTTGCTGAACAGGCTGTGCCGGGTGATTCACTTTATGCGGTTAAGGTTAAAGTTAATGAAGAGTTGCGTAGCACTCTTACCCTTAGCCCTTATGAAAAAGTTGTTTGGGAGACAGAGCGCTTGAATCGACGTATAGCTGAAGCCCGGCTTTTGGCCAGTGAGGGCCGACTGACTGAGGCGGTAGAAGTAGAGGTAGCTAATGCGGTGCGCGAACACAGTGAAAACGCTAGGCGTGAGATTGAAGTGTTGAAACAAACCGACAAAGAAGAAGCTACCCTTGCCTCAATTCAATTAACCACAGCGCTTGATGTACAGACCACATCATTACGAAACGATGTAAACGCAAGTACGACCGAAGGGATGTCTACAGACCTTATATCTAGTGTTTTGGTGGAAACCCAGCAAAATGAAGTAGCTGCTGGACAAAGTGAACTACCTTCTTATTCACGATTGATGGCTAAGGGAGAACAAGAGACCACTCGTGCTTTTGAGCTTTTGCAAAGTGTACATAAAGTAGCCACTGAAGAAGAAAAAATTGATATTAAACGTCGACTGGAGGATATAGAACGTTCGATGGCTGAGGCTATTAACGAAGCGACGGCAGACGATATATTGGCCAGGGAACACTTAATTGAGATTCTGCAACGTACCCAAAAGTTGATTGTTTTCATGACTAATATTGACGTGCGTAATTCAGTTACAGTTGAAGAGATTGTGCCGATTACATTGACGACAGAAGAACGTCAAGCGATAGCCAAGAAGACAGCCGAAGAGATTATTGCGCTACTAGACCGAGCGGATGTGGTTTTATCCGCTACTAGTTCCTATGCAGAACTCAGTGATAAGCTTGCGCCGGCCTCAACCAGAGCCAGAGCCGATGCCGATAAGGTCTTAGTCGAAATTCTCGTTGCTGATACTGATTTGTCTGCTTTAGAGGCAATAATACAAAATGCTAAGGCAATTACTGATGACATCGCTGGCCTACTTAATTTAGCTAATAATGTGACAGAAGAGACGGTACTAGAGCCAGAAGTTATTACGCCGGAAATAGACTTAGAGTTGGCTACTACCTCAGCTAGTTCGAGTGAAGAGGTGGCTACCAGTTCAGATGAAGTACGGGAAGAGGTGGAGGTAGAAGAATCAGTCAGCGTTGAGGCTATTTGACAATAATAACTAGCTTAGTATGTTTATAGACATGAAAGCAAAGGCACTAGCCATCAGGAAAAATCAGAACATAAGTCCAGTTATTGGTTATATTTTCTTCTGGTTTTTTAGTTTTACCTGGTGGTCGGTTAGTGTCTAAAGAAGTAATCTCCTAAAACACAAAACCGGCCTTAGGGCCGGTTTTGTGTTTTAGGAGATTAGAGGTTTGAGATACGGAGAATGTTGTCCGCGGAAGAATTTCAAAGCCTTGAAATTCTTCCGCGAAGCGCAGGCAAATACCAAAAGTAATTGCTTAATTCGCACCATATAAAGTAGGGCCAGAATAGTTTCTGGACAGCCTGCGCTAATGATCTTTTACAATCTGACTAACAAGGAGAAAAGAAAATGCTCAAAAACCAAGTAGCGATTGGTGTTGATGGCTTTATCACCTACTCGATAGAAAATGGATGGAAGGGGAAAGATTGGTTTGTCGAGCCGATAAAAGTAAACGACTCTGGGGTAATCAATCCCGGCTACGCCGTAGATCAGGTTCGGCTCTGTACCGAATTTTCCGAGAAGAAGCAAATACTGCTTCAACACCTGGTGGACTTGCATGAAGCAGCTGAAGCCGTGGATTGGGGCACGGTTCGGTTTGCTGCGGAGCGACCGGAAGATACCACGAGGGTACTCCGACCGTCGGTTTGGCACAGTCCTGTCTACCGAGCTGTCACCAAACAGTTGTTTGCGCCAGAAGAAAGAGGTGAGTTGGCTTACGAAATTGAAGGCTTGGCTGATACTGGTTCTAGCGTGATTGATTTTGATGTCACGCATCTCTCTCGGGATGAAAGACTCCTGCGGTGGAACCTGCTGAATGCCCTGGCTCCACTGGCGATGGCTTCGGCTCACCGTCAGTTTTGTCTCGGGAAGCCAGGTTGTCATAAGAGCTGGCGCTACTGTGCGTAGAGAGCAAGACTCCCCCTGGGTTGGCGGTGACAAGCAGATTGGTCGGCTTACCAAAGTCAGGTCGAGGTGCTGACTGCCACCTTTGCTGGCCAAGAAAATCGTAGCCGGCAACGCGACGCTTTGGGCAGCGGGCTCTTCTATTGGGCACAGCTGTTGAGTGTGGGTGGCCGGGAAGTTCTGCGGTTTTGGGTTTTGCCTACGATGGCGCCACAACAAATACTGGTTTGCTTAGAGACAGTCGATGCTTGGCTTGAAGATGCTGTGTTGGCTATGCAGGGTCTTAAACCCTCGAGTTTGGCAGAAGCGAGTAGTTTTCTTCCGCCCTACCAGGGTCGGCGTATTCCCCACGAACAGTCAGTGAGATTGTATTTGTGGGAGTCGCAGTGAAACAGGGAAAGGGCAAAGCCCTTTCCCTGTACTCACCTTGTTAGTCCTATTACTGAGTTTGGAAATATTCTTAGTTCAGTAGTAGCAAATTTAATTACTTAATTCAGTCGCTAAAATATTAATTAGAAAAGGGGAAAGCGTTTCATTGAATATTTTTGCTCGGAAGGGAAGGTTACCAGAGATGTTTTTTGCTAATGAGAAGCCAGTTTCTTCTAGAATTGTGCGTTCAATATGAGAGAGGGTAATCGCTCTAAGACTGCCTAGTCCATCAGCCTCATCATCGCCCCTGGTAACAATGATACCAATCGCCTTACCTTTATTATTGATAACTGGTCCGCCAGAAGAACCTTCAGCTCCGACCGCACTACCACCAATAGAAATCACATCAGCGTAATTTGAACCAAAGGTATAGAGCTCTGTGATGTGGGTCTTTGCTTTCTTCGGGATGAGGGGAGTGCTGGCGCCGTTGGCGATGAGGTCAGTGGCCGGGTAGCCAGCCGCTTCGACGGCGTCACCCTTAATCGTGTGTGCAAGTAATTCGGTATCTACCGCTAAGGCTGGGAAACGGGCTGGTAGGGGCTCTTCATTTAAGGCTTCCGAAACATAGAGTAGGGCGTAATCACGTTCACCGGTTCCGGTTGGTATGGTGGCATCAATGACCGTGGCATTTTTTTGGATCCAGGCTGGTGGTAGATAGAGAAGTTCCACTCGATATTTTGCTACGGCCGGGTTGCCTTGGCGAATTACACAGTCAGCTTCCCCGAGAAGATCAGTGCTTTCCAATAGTAGGTACTGCGCCACGTGCGCGTTAGTCATAATGACGCCATCGCTATGAACAAAAAAACCGGTTCCGGTAGTTGTCCGGATCGTGTCTTTAGTGATGAAGGTGCAATAAATATTAACCAAAGCATCAAGTGGGTCTTCTACGTAAGTACTGGGTACAGTTGAATCGATGACGGATGCTTGTTGATATTCAGTACTACGAAGCAAAATATCAGGGATGATACCAGCAGAACTAAATAGAGAGGGTAGGGAAGGTAAGTGAGCCACATTGACTGTTTCTTCGACAGTCTCCGGGGTATTGGTATTGATGTCTAAAATAGCTAATACTTGATTGGCTAGTTGATTAGTGAGGGCGATGTATATGGTAAGTCCAGTGACTAGAATATCGGTGATAAATTGCATACCTAAAGTATAGCAAGTAGAAGCTGGAAAATTATCGGAGATGGTGATAGAAACACAATTATACAAACTGTTATATACAGCTGTTCAGCAAGTGATATAATATTGTCAATATGCCACCAAAAAAGCAGGCGCATAAACTTAGACAAGAAGGTTATTCCTATACATACATTCGAGCAAAGACTAACCTCTCCAAGAGCACTTTATCTTATCTCCTGAGAGACGTGCCCTATAAACCAAATAAATTTACCCTAAAAACTGTTGGTAGAGCTAGGGCAAAGTCAGGAGCCAATAAAGCTAGTACCAAATTAAGGTCTATAACAGAGGCGAGAACTAAAGCCGTTAATGATATTGGTTCTTTATCTAAGAGAGATATATTTATGTTGGGAATTGGTTTGTATATTGGTGAAGGCAGTAAGACACAAAGTATTATTAGAGTGGTAAATTCAGACGTAAGGGTAATAAATCTTTTTATAAAGTGGTTAACAAGTTTTGGTTATCCTAAAAACAATCTGGCGATTCGGCTTCATTTATACCCAGATTCAAATATAGTTGAAGCAGAATCATACTGGTCTCTTAAAACCGGCCTGCCACCAAGTCAATTCCAAAAAGCTTGTATCGACCGACGTAGTTTAAAGAATCGGAAACGCAGCGGCACTCATCTTTATGGCACGGCTCATGTTACGGTACGTTCTGCTGGTGATAAAAAGTTCGGGGTAGGCTTTTCACGGTTGATTAGCGCTTGGATGGAAAAAGTGCTAGAATAGCCGACGTAAACGGTAGAATGCGGGCGTAGTTTAATGGTAAAACGACTGGCTTCCAACCAGTAGGCGGGGGTTCGATTCCTCTCGCCCGCACAAAATGATACTTCAGCGTCCGTGAGGGCGGAAGAAGGTCGCGCCGAAGGCGCGACAAGAGGCAGAAAACCCCGTCGCGTAGCGACGAAATGGCTGGGCACGGGAACGAAAAAACGGGCGGATTTGTCACGAACCGTATGGTTCGTTCCGATTTTTTGGACGAAGGAGGCAATTTCGGAGAAATTGTCGGATGAGGACAAAAAAGCGGCTTGTTTCGTATCCA
This sequence comes from Candidatus Elulimicrobium sp., assembly GCA_020720815.1. Classification (GTDB taxonomy): domain Bacteria; phylum Patescibacteriota; class Minisyncoccia; order Phycocordibacterales; family UBA918; genus OLB19. The sequence goes on from DYNY01000002.1 coordinate 71,065, forward strand.
AAACCCACTCCCGCAATGGTTCGACCCAATTATTCCCCCGACGTCTGAAGCCGATCTTTAATTTGTGCAACGAGGTCTTTTTCTTGCACATACCCTTGCGAGCAAGCGCCGTGCTTCTTGGTACAGCGGTAGATACCGCCATTACCTTTCGCGTGTTGCGCCGTGAACATGCCACCACGCGCCTCGCGCGGCACGATCATCGTCCTTTCTCGAAATAGGTTCGAGCAAAGGTCAGTATTTCTGCACACACATGTTTCCGAAAAAGCCCCGATAAGGGGCTTTTTCGTTTGAAACATAGTGTGCAGGTCAAGCAAAGCGCCTGCGTGCTTTGCTTGAGGAATCGAAAGGCGCAGCGATGTTGCGAAGCAATAAGCGAGCTGGAGTCGAGAGTACTTAGATTTTTATGAGCGTAGCAAAATAAAAAACTTAGTAACGCGTGACCGATTTTCTCACTTTTCAATATAGAAGTTTATGGTACAGTACAGTTCTGGAAGTGGCCGCACGGATCGCGTCAAAACCAGTCACCTTAGGGTGGCGTATCTATGACCCGTGAGACTGAGTGTTCCAGCGTGAGCCAAGAAAGGACGTGATAGTCTGCGATAAGCTTCGGGGAGCTGACAAATAAGCTTTGATCCGGAGATTTCCGACGGGGAAACCTGACCGCAAGGTCTATCTCATAGAAAAGTGAGAAGTGTTCACGACACACCAAGGGGCTGGCTTCGGTCGGCCCCTTTTTCTATTCTTTAATTTTTTTAAAACCGTTCTAACTTCATCCCGTAAAGGTTTTTTAGGGTTAGTTTTTTGTTATACTAAAATCATGAAAGTAGAATACGAGGCCACATTCACAAATATTGATAAAGAAGAGACCGGGAACACTTTACTGGCGGTCAGTGCCAGGCTAGATAAGGCGGAATTTTTGCAACGTCGGACAGTCTTTCATTTGCCAGTTGGTCACGAGATCAAAGGGGGATGGGTAGGAGTGCGCGATGAGGGAGGTAGAATCAATATGAGTGTAAAGGTGGTGGATGGTAATGAGATTAAAGATCAAAAAGAATCTTGCTATAATTTGCCTATATGGATAATCAGACAATAATTAATAAAACCGTTGATTTTGTTAAAGAGACTCTAGCCAATGCTGAGGGAGGACACGACTGGTGGCATATCTATCGTGTCTGGAATAACGCCAAACATATTGCAGAGCACGAAGACGGAGTAGATATTTTGGTGATTGAACTAGGCGCATTATTGCACGATATCGCTGATTCTAAGTTTCATGGTGGAGGCGAAGAGATTGGTCCGGCTACGGCGCGCCTTTTTTTGACGTCTCTGAATGTAGATCAACACATAATCGAACACGTTGAGAATATTATTCGACATATATCTTTCAAAGGAGGAATTAACGGTCAGAAGTGGATGTCGCCTGAACTTGCTATTGTCCAGGACGCAGATAGGCTTGATGCTCTAGGAGCAATAGGCGTAGCGCGGACATTTAATTATGGTGGACATAAAGGACGTGGTTTGTATGACCCGAATATTAAACCCAACTTATCTATGACTACTGAAGAATACAAAAAGGGTAACAACCCAACCATTAATCATTTCTATGAGAAACTCCTTCTCTTGAAAGATTTAATGAATACTAAGACAGGTAAAACTATAGCGGAAGACAGACACAAATTTATGGAGAGGTATCTAGAGCAATTCTACGCTGAGTGGGAAGGAAAACTATAGCAACTAATAAACGCTAGCTAATTATGTACCGAAGTAGATTACCAAAGCCCGGTCATTTTGACCGGGCTTTGGTAATCTATAATTGCTTTAGTTAAGCTTTAAGTAGTTCCTCGAGTTGATC
>DYNY01000023.1 GCA_020720815.1 Candidatus Elulimicrobium sp.
GCTGGCTGTATGGGACGATGTTAGAACTTTTTTAACCTCCCCACTTGAGTTTTAACTCCTCAATTCTCTTTAGTAACACTGGATGATGAATAAAGTTAATTGAAAACCTCAAGAACTCATCAAACAAAGCGATGCCTTGTGTCTGCTCATATTCCAGAGCTTTCTCTACAGCTTGATATTTATCTAACTGACGTCCGAACACAGCTGACGGATCATCTGAGTTTTCGAACCTTAGCCACAGAGCCATGATTTCGTCACCATTTGGTAAATCCTCACAAATTGTTGCCAGTACTTTTTTTTCATTCTCAAACTTTGCATCTTTTAATGCTTTTCGATTATTGGGGTCTAATTCTAAAATAACTTCATCACCATGAATTGTTTCTGGCCAATCATGCACTTCTAGCATGTCTACCAGACCATCAGTTTCTTCTTCGGTTAGGAATTGATAAAATTCTTCGGCCAAAGCAACTAATGCTTCGGTGTGTTCTTTTACAGATTCAGGGTTTTCCACTCCTCTATTTACCCAACCAGTCCTTTTTAGGTCTTGCAGTGATTCATAGACACTGGGGGCGACTTTCTCTAATTTTAAAAAAGATTTCTTATTTTGATCTTCTAGAGATTCCATATGAAAATTATATCAAACTTTTTATATTAAGAACTCGAACCAAATTCGTGTTGCTAAATATAGCTAAAATTACTTTGCTGGCAGTATGGTACGACGTTGGAACTCTTCTACATCTCAAAGCTTAATACTTCCAATATGGCTTTAGTAATACTTTTTAACTTCTTTTCTACAACAAATGCTGGGATTCTAAATGTTCTATAGCCCTCAAGCTCAGAATAGTGATCTCGTCTAAAATCAGAAGAAATCTGAGTCACGCTAGTATAGTGTTGCTCTCCGTCAATTTCTATATAAAGCTTTCCAGTTGGTACGTAAATATCTACGTGCTTGTGTCCGTCCCAATGTTCTAACTCAGTTAGAATTCCAGCTTTGTTCAGTTCTCGATTTAGTAAAAGAGCTTCTTTTGTCGGTCTGATATTGCCCATAAAAACTTGGTTGGATTTAGTTATTGAAATTTTAAACACAAAACTCCCTGCAGACCCATGCCGGTTTCCCGACACGACCAACCAAGGCAAGTCTACAGAGAGATCTCTACCTTGGTTGGATTTATGACCATGCCACTATTAAGCGGTTTAGGTCTATGACTACAAGCGATATAGTAGCACATATTTGACAACCTAAACCACCAAGAGCATACTCTTAGCAGTACAGATGTTTTTCACATCGCCCTTAGATTGATGGTCCCTCGAAACTGACGTGGTGAAGAAAGATTCCTACTAGAAGTTGCACAGTGCATGCTAGTCAATAGGAACGCCAGCATAGGTCAGTACCCACAAAGATATTGTGAGGCATATAAAAGAATGAACACCTCCCCGTGAGCGTGTTTCTTTTATGTGAGGGACCTTTGTACTGACACAATGTCAGTCAATTTTTCAGACAAACTCAAAGACCGCTATAAAAACTATATGAAGCACCGACACGGTGTGGTTATTTCTGATACCCAGGCACAGCTAGACCTATTCAGCATGTCTGATCTTCATATGGCTTTCTTCCCCACCAACGACACTCTAGGTGGTGAAGCAAAACCTACACCCAGACCTTTGGTCGGGTGAGGTTTTGCGGTACTTGGAGCGGAGCGGAAAGTGACTCGATTTTATTAACACATAATTCGAAACAGTCATGTCAAAACCCAGAGTCTCCTTTTATAAAATCGTTATCTCAGGACAAATTGTAGAGTCGTTTCAGTACGCACATCCGGTCGGTTATCAGCTTGAAGCTAGTCGCAAACAAAACCCCTACCGCAAGCGACGGGCTTTGAATGAACAACAAATCTCTGCTAGTTCACTTAGTCGTACCCGGAACAGTCTTATCAGATTAATCAACGCCAACTCAAGGATGTGGCAAAATGAAGGTGTCGTTATTCAACCCCAATTCATCACGTACACTTTTGAGGAAAATATATTAGAGTTAACTAATGCTAATCCCCTTTTCACCAACTACATCAAACGACTAAACTATAATTACTTTCACTCAAAACAATCTCTCGCTCGCTATGTAGTCGTACCAGAATTTCAAAAGCGTGGAGCTGTTCACTATCACGCTGTCTTCTTTAATCTTCCAAATATCAATCAACGACAAGAATTCCAAACCGGTGATTTTGCTAGTGTTTGGGAGCATGGTTTTATCAAAGTAAAGAACATTAATCATATTCCAAATGTTGGCAGATACATGACCAAGTACATGACCAAAGATGCTACTGACCGTCGTCTTGTTGGTAGAAAAAAGTATTTTTCGACCCGGCACCTCATAAAACCAGTCGTCATCAGTCACGACTACCTAGCTAGTGAAATGAATGACTTCCTCTGTACCCTAAAGCCAATCCACGCTTATTTAACAAAACCAACAGAGCAAAATCCGCTCCCAAAAGATAACCCAACTTTTTGTGCGACGTACCACCTAGAACCAGAACAGTTGCACACACTGAAAAGTTTCTATAGTCTTCCTGAATATGAAAGCAATCCTCTACTGCCGGAAATCATCTGAATCTGAGGACCGCCAGGTGATGTCGCTCGATGCACAGGAAACGGAGCTACTCAAAGTAGCGAAGCGTGATGGTATCGAGGTGGTCGCTACACTCAGGGAATCTATGTCAGCGAAGTCTCCCGGTCGTCCCCTTTTTACTGAAATGTTGGGCAAACTCAGCAGAGGTGACGCAGAGGTCATTTTGTGCTGGAAGCTCGACCGTCTCGCTCGCAACCCGGTCGATGGTGGCACTATTAGTTGGCTCTTGCAACAGAATCAAATCAAAGCCATCGTCACCCACGAACGCACGTACTTACCCGCAGACAATGTTCTTTTGATGTCTGTAGAGTTTGGCATGTCGAACCAATACATTCGTGATCTGTCAGTAAACGTGAAGCGTGGTAACCGGGAAAAGCTACGACGTGGTGAATGGCCGAACAAAGCTCCCTACGGTTACCGCAACGACAAGAATACTCGAACTCTTACCTTGCACGAAGCGGAAGCAGAAATTATTCGCCAATGCTATTCCCTATACAATTCCGGAGACTATAGCTTCAACGATGTAGCCAAAGAAGTTGGGTTGTACAAAAGTCAGGTAGAAAGAATTCTCGGTCGCCCTTTCTATTACGGCGTTATGTATCGGGATGGTAATTGCTACCCTGGAAAGCACGAACAGATAATCACCAAAAATGACTATGATTTAGCTCAACAAGTAAAAATTGGTGTACGTGTTTCTCCTATCAGACCAAAGGCAGTCTTTTTTCCGTATCGTGGTTTTATGCAGTGTGCGGAATGTGGTTGCCAACTTACAGCCACCAAGAAAAAAGGTCGTTACGATTACTACTACTGCACCAACGGAAAAGGCATCTGTTCCCAGCACAAGACCTACCTCGGAGACAAAGCGACCCTAGACCTCTCAGCACAAGTGCTTAAAAACACATACTTCGATGAAGAGTTTATTGAGATCCTCTACCAGGCCGCCAAGGAACGGTATGAAAACGGCCAGCCAGACACAGAAAAGCCCCTCACTGATATTTCTCTTGAACTCGAACAAATCTCCCGCCAGGAGCGAAAATTACTGCATTCATTCACCTCTGAACTGATAGACGAGACAGTCTATCGTGATGAAGTTTTTAAACTAAAACAGAAAAAAGCTGACCTGGAACAGAAGCAACAAAAATACAGCCAGAAAAACCATAATGGTTTAGTTACTTTGGAACTCACTAAAGAGGTCTTTTTGACTTGTAGCAGAGCCATATCAGAATTTGAAGACGCTCCGCCAGAACGAAAGCACGAAATTCTAAAAACTCTACTTTGGAACTTTTCTGTGAAAGACAAAAAAGTGTTGGAAACTAACTTCAAAAGTCCGTATCACGTACTCGCAAATGCACCTAAAAATGGTGATTTAACCTCAATGCTGCCCGACAAGGACTCGAACCTCGATACCATGGACCAAAACCATGTGTCCTACCATTAGACGATCGGGCAATGTGTGTTCATTTTTTTACTCAATCGGAATAATGAATGCGGTCATGGTTTTGGAACCAAAACCCGTAAAACAATCTCCCAGATTGTTTTACCCTATCCATTAGACGATCGGGCAATGTGTGTTCATTTTTTTACTCAATCGGAATAATGAATGCGGTCATGGTTTTGGAACCAAAACCCGTAAAACAATCTCCCAGATTGTTTTACCCTATCCATTAGACGATCGGGCAATGTGTGCTTTGCACCTACGTGCAGGTCATAGATTACCATATATTGCTCACAGTTTGAAGAGCAAATTTTCACTTAATATAAATAGTCGAAAAAACACCAGCGGTAACCAATAAACCACCAATCATATTGCCCAAGGTTGGTTTTTCGGCTAAAAAGACAAAAGCTAGGACGATAGTAAGGACAATACTAAGTTTATCAATCGGTGCTACCCGCGCTACTTCACCCAACTGTAGAGCCTTGTAAT
>DYNY01000013.1 GCA_020720815.1 Candidatus Elulimicrobium sp.
TTTCTAAATGATAATACTTTAGAAACTGTGTGCAAGGATTGGGGTACCTTTCATTTCTATATCGGTTTATTTAAGTATGGTGGTGAGCGTCACGAAGGAAGGTACGAGCCAATCATTTTGTGTGTGAAAGAAAAACAAAAAGCTATTTCTTCACTCACAATCAAGCTGGAGCGACTTCTTAACGGCTATTTGGAGCAAGATATTGAGCGAGAGGTATATCGTGCTGAAAAAGCGAAACTACTCCTCCGCAAGAAGTCGCTTGAGGAAGAAATGGCTTCTCTTTCACACACGCAAAATGCTTGGCTCGAACCGTTCCAAAACTGGCTAAATGTCGCACAGGGACTCCACACAATCGCTTCTGATTCAGACCTTTTTGCGAAAAAGGTCTGCGCCAAAGAAATCTTTGGCTCGAACCTCCTCCTTTCCCACAAAACAGTGCGCGCAAGCGCACCCGTCTTTCAGGATTCCCCCGTCAATTCAGGACAAAACGAATGGGCGTGCCTTCGGCACGCCCATTCCCTCGTATCTTCTGAACCGTTAGGTTCAATTCTAGTGCCCAGGAGAGGACTTGAACCTCCACGGGTTTCCCCACACGCACCTCAAGCGTGCCTGGCTACCAGTTACAGCACCTGGGCAATACTCTTCTTCACTGCGTGGCGCCATTATGCACGAAAACGCCTACTACTTCAACCTTTAAACAAGACAAACCCCGGACAGAAGTCCGGGGTTTGTCTTGTTTCTCTTTTTAAGGAGACTTAGTCTTTCTTCTCTACTTCAACTGGTGTCTCAGCTACTTCTACCACTGGTGCAGCAGCTGCTTCGGCAGCAACTCTTGCATCCTCTTCAGCTTGTTTTTGAGCTTGAGCTGCAATAGCGGCCTCAGCTTCCTTAGCCAGAGATTCTTCCTTCTCCTTGAGAGCTGCCTCTTCTAGAGCTTTAGCTTCAGCCGCAGCACGTAGAGCAGACTCGGTCTCGGATTCGGTAGATAGGCCCATCATAGTCATACGACGCATTTGTCGTCTTACTTCTCGCGCCACCTTTTCACGGATGTAGTAAAGTTTTGATCGACGAACCCTGGCTCGTTTAATGATTTCAAGCTTGTCAATTAGTGGTGAGTATAATGGGTAGATTTTTTCTACTCCAACTCCACTCGCTACCTTCCGTACGGTAAAGGTCGCTCCAGCTTCATCACCATGCTTGCGAGCAAGCACAATTCCTTCAAAAATCTGGATTCGAATCTTTCCTTTATCCTGAATCTTTTGGTGTACACGAACAGTATCACCGGGACGAATTCCAAGATCCACACGTTCATTCATATTGACGGGTGACACTGTCACTCCAGTAACTGCTGTTTTCATATAATAAATATAACAATAGGGCCGTTAAGCGTGCCATAATCTACCACAGCCCCATCTACTCTGCAATACGTTCAGCGGCTAACTCAAAGTCTAGTGGGATAGGGACAATAAAGCGCTCTCGTTCACCATTTAAAAGTTCAAGCTCAAGTACGTGAGCATGCAAAGCTAAACGGTTTAAACCTAAATTATTTGATTCTTTAATTTCTTTCTCGGCGTAGAGCAAGTCACCCACTATCGGTCGAGAAATAGCCCGCAAATGCACGCGAAGTTGGTGGGTGCGACCTGTTTTAGGAATTAACTTAATATATGAGAAAGACTCCCCCTCGTATTCACCTACCCCAATTCGCTCAAATAGCGTAATGGCGTCGCGCAAGGTTCCGGTCGCTCCTCGTTCGGCACTACGACGCTTGAAGTCTTTTGGATTACGGCCAATTGGTCGATTGATAGTTCCCCAGCGGTCATGCACTCGCCCATAAACAAAAGCGCGGTATTCCTTTTTTACCAAACGATCATGAAACTGAGTCTTAAGGTGGGCATGGGCTTCGGCGGTCTTAGCTAAAACCATTACACCAGAAGTCTCCCGGTCCAGGCGATGGACAATCCCTGAACGCTCAAGCGGTGAACCATCCGGTTTAGTCGTCACCTCTCCCACTCCGACCGCTTCTGGCACGCGCGCCAAAAACCACTCCACCAAAGTCCCTGCCACACCCGAGGTCCAGTCCTCGTGGACCAACATACCGTACGGCTTGTGTACGACCAAGATGTGTTCATCTTCGTAAATGACTTCTGGATTAAGAGTCAGTATTATGCTGCCTGATTGATTTAGGTTTTTCTCCATATAGGCTTGAGAATACGCGCAAAATAGTTTTTTGTAAAAGGTTTTATACTCTTAGGAAGATTAAGATAGAAAAAAGCCGCCCCTCCCGAAGAAGAAGCGGCTCTACTACCCGAAGATAGTCTGCCCACCGATGGTGGTGTAGGTGGTCGCGCTTTACGCGACCGAGCGACGGCGCCGGATCAGTGTTGCTCCGAAGAGGCCAAGACCAGCCAACGCCAGCGAACCCGGTTCGGTCACAACATTGCCACGCAAGTCGGACATCCACAGGTCATCACCAGCGGTACCGCGCAACACGGCACTGAAGGCGTCGCCCGAGGTGAAGCTGGCGGTGCTGGCGAACATGGTGCTGTACGAGCCAGCGCCGACACCGAGAACCTGTCTGCCGATCAGGTCAGAGTTTCGGTAGAACTCGATCAGACCAACGCCCAGACCGAACGGGTCGCCGTTGCTGTAGGCGTCGTAGAAGATACCCGTCATCGAAAAGGTATCATCGATTTCGTAGGAACTGACGCAGTAGCTGGCGACCGCGAACTGCGGACGTTGGCAACCGAAGGTGCCACTGCCGATGCTGGCTGCGACCTGGCCGACGCCCACGATGCGGGTGGCCGTGAGGTCGCGGTCACCGAGCGCACCAAACAGGTCACCAGGCGTCTGCGTGGTCGTCACGCTGGAATCACCCCAGGTTGTCACCGCCGACTGGGCGGTCTGGAACGAGTCGAGCGTCACCACCGAGGCCGAAGCTGCGCCAGCGAGACTCAAGCTGGCCATGATGGCCAGCAAAACTTTCAGGTAAACCATGTTGAGTAACTCCAAGTAACTTCTCCTCTGCTCTGCCCGGCGGGCAGCTACAGTAGAAGCTGCGCTACTATAATACTTTTTATGATATATGTCAAGCGCTCAGCCTCTTACACGCCTTTTGACAACTACTGCCCGATTCGTCGTTCCCGTTTAGAATAATCGGCTAAAACATGCAAAAACTCCTCTCTACTAAAAGCCGGCCAATAAGTATCAATAAAAAATAACTCACTATAAATAGACTGCCAAGTTAAAAAATTGGAAAGCCGGTGTTCGCCACCCGTGCGAACTATTAAGTCTGGGTTGGGCATATTGGCGGACAACATTAATTTAGAAAACTGTTCCTCGTTTACCGGCTCCCCTTTTACAATTGCATCATTAACCGCTGTCAAAATCTCCGCTCTTCCACCATAAGAAAGTGCCACCCAAATGGTTGTCTTGTTATACTTTTCCAGACTCGCCTCTTCATGCCTAGTGATATTTTCCTGCACCGCCTTAGGTAAGTCACTGATTTGTCCAATAACTTTAATCTTCGCCTTTACCCGATCTCTTAGATCTAGCAACATCAAACTTAAAAGTTGTTCCACTTCCTCTGGGCTACGCTTCCAATTCTCGGTCGAAAAAGCATAAAAAACTGCATGTGGTATTCCAGCCTCCACCACCCAGGAAGCTACTTCAATAAATTTTTCCTTACCAGCCACATGACCAAAAGCTTCCTGCTGATTTTTAGCTCTAGCAAAACGGCGATTACCATCCATGATAAACCCGACACAAGTTGGTAATTTTTTACTTTCCATTATTAACTACAACAAAAGAAATTCGTTGTAAGTTTCTTTAGCCGTTCCCCATTCTACAGACACCCCTTCTACTTTAGACAACAGAGAACCTTCATGAAGATACTCAACCAATAACCGTAAATTGTCTGGTTCGCCTTGGGCTAATATTAATACTGAACCATCCGGATTATTTTTTACATAGCCAAATAGACCGAGCTCCGCTACTGCTATCTCAACATAATTACGGTAACCGACCCCCTGCACTTTACCGGTAATCAAACACTTAATTTCCATCATATAGGTAGTTAGTATACCTGCACTTTCTAGATATTGATATAATTCCAAAAACAGGTAGTATAGACGGACTGATTAGAGAATATCAGTTGTGCGCGCGATTAGCTCAGTTGGTAGAGCAGCGCATTTACACTGCGAAGGTCGGGAGTTCGAGCCTCTCATCGCGCACAAAAACCTTCCTGTTGACGCTATCTTGTTTACTAAACTAGGAATAACCTGTCTTAGGTAATAAGTTTAGAACGCTCATCAACAAATTGACATAGTGTTATTCCGCGGTAATGTATAGCTAGAAAGGAGACACTATGTACACAACCAAGTCTGAAGTCGTAAACAACGCTCTTAGTCTCGCAAACCGAAATCTTGTACAACTACAACATGTTGCATGGCTTTCTATTAATGAATTCGGTTATTCATCAACCGAAACCGTTGTCATTTGCGCTCAATACAGCACAGACTGGAGTGACCTGATACTTGAAATAAATCCCAATGCCTCAAAAGAGGCGAAGGCGATTGTTGCCCGTGGTAGGCAACCCATATCAATCATGTCCACAAGAATTTCAGCTTTGTCAGATCTGCTAGAAAAGACAACTGCGGATATAGAACTACCTACAATATCAACTGATTTTGGGCTAGTTAACTTGCTCATGTTGACAGAAGGTGGCCACTACCTATGGTTGCAGATTCTCCCGCGTTCCAACCTAACCCTACTGTCGTAAGCTCACCCGCGGTGGCACCCTGTGTGCCACCGCTTTCTGTATTCCATCCCTCTTTGTTTTCTGTTATGCTACGGAACGATTGCCCCTGTAAGAGAAATCTTTCAGGGTCTGCATTCGGAACCAAAGTGTAAACTAACTTCCCCTTTTATTCCTCATTTGCCCCTGTAGTTAAATGGATATAACTGCGGACTTCTAAGCCGTTATTCGAGGTTCGATTCCTCGCGGGGGCACAAAACGATACTTCAAAGTTCATAAGGATGGAAGATGGTCGCGCCTTCGGCGCGTGCGAAGCACGCAGTTAATTGCTTTGCGATTCAAAGTAGGTTAGAGCGAAGGCTAAGGATTTCTGCACACATATGTTTCCGAAAAAGCCCCGATATGAACCGACCCCAAAAAGTGGACACGCAAGTGTCCACTTTTTGGGGTCGGTTCAGTTATGTGGTTTTTTGAGATGAGTTAGTTTGCCTGACATTACTACCTAGTGTAGCTGGGGTTTTCCCCGATGCAAGCATGCGGGGTAAAGATGGAAAATAACTATAACAACATGGCCAGCACTAATATTTATCTTAACTTTAAAAATCAGACCGAGTCTACTTTTATTTTTTATAAATCAGTGTTTAGTGGATGTTTAATTGTGCCAGCAAGAACTAATTACGACTGACTTTAAGGCTACTGTTAATAATAGTTTTTATTTCTTATGGTTACAAATACCTCGCACCGTCACTTCCAAGGTGTCCACTTGAAAATCCTTCATGCCGAGTAGTTTCATAATCTTCGCATCCGGTGCAGTAAAATGAATGACGCGTTTACATTGCGTACAAACCGCGTGGTGATGCGGGTGATTTTGATACTCATACAAAGCTTCTTTACCGTCTAATAAAAGCTTCTTTACTTCCCCATCATACACAAATACATCTAAATTGCGGTACACGGTAGTAAGATTGAGGGTCGGAAGTTTGGCATGAACATCACTAGCTGATAAAGCCCCTTGCTCATTCTTGAGTACTTCTAGTATTTGCTCACGTTTTTTGCTATGACGACGATTCATAATTACCCACAGTTTAATATAAAAAGGGTTAATCACCTATATAACAGGATTTTGAAAGTATAGGAACTTTTACTTTATAGTAAATATAATACTTATTATATAATACGCTAGTTCTTAGATTTTATTTCAAGAACCTTGTATTTTTAACCAAAACAATAATTTATGCTATCCTAGAACCATGAGATTTTTAGGTATTGATTATGGTAGTAAACGCGTCGGTGTAGCTTTAAGTGATGAGGCAGGTATGATGGCCTTCCCTTATAAGGTCTTCCCAAACTCCCACACCCTACTCAAAGAACTAGAGGCTGTTATCGAAAAGACAAAAGTAGATGAAATAGTCATTGGTCACTCACTGGATAAAAACAGTCAGCCGAATAAGATTCAAGCGTCTATCGAAAAACTTATCCTTGACCTCACACTCGCTACTAACCTGCCAATTCACCTAGAACCAGAACAATTCTCTACCCAAGCCGCTCTGCAGATCCAGGGTCGCAATGATATGACAGATGCATCAGCGGCGACGATTATTCTAGACAGCTTTATTACTCGCTCTAAATAAAAATAAAATGGAACGAATTTCTTACCAAGATTTTGCAAAGTTAGAAATAAAAATTGGTACTGTACTCAGTGTTGAGGTAGTACCAGAGGCCGATAAATTACTAAAGCTAATGGTAGATATAGGCGAAGAAGTACCCCGACAAATTATTTCAGGAATCAGAGAATTTTTTACAGACCCGCAATCTCTAGTCGGGCAACAATATCCTTTTTTAACCAATCTAGAACCTCGAGTAATTCGTGGTCTTGAAAGTCAAGGTATGATTTTAGTCGCAAGTAACGGAGAAAATTTTAGTTTACTTACTCCAACCACACCACTACCGTCCGGTACCATCGTGCGCTAATCTCATAAATTACCTCTCCCCACTTGTGGGTTTTTTGCTGTTTGTGGCACAGTGACAGCGTATACTATACGAGTATGAACATACTTTCTGTTCTTTCAGATATTATTCCACCGCCAAGCTACATTACACTTCCTAGTGTTGGTGTAGATATTTCTGATACTTCAATGAAATATATCTCCTTCTTGCCAACTCTCAACCAGAAAAAACATCGGGTACTAGAACTCTGGGGAGATATTGATATACCAGCCAATTCCCTCAACCGCGGAGACGTGATAAACCCGAAGCAATTAACTGATACTTTGCAAGAATTTAAAAAAATCACCAAGGCTGATTTTATTCGTGTCTCCCTACCAGAAGAGCGTGCTTACATTTTCGAAACAGAACTAAAAAATAATGTACCAAAAAAAGAAATACAAAATTTGCTAGAGTTTAGACTAGAAGAAAACGTGCCTATCGCTGCACGAGATACTATTTTTGATTATGACTTACTACCTAGGGATGATGAATCCGATCAAACTATACGAGTGGTGGTAGCGGCGTATCAGAGAGAAACTATTATGGCCTATTATGAAGCCTGCATGGCCGCAGAACTTACTCCAATCTCATTTGAAGTAGAGGCCCAAGCAATGGCCAGAGCGGTCGTACCAGCTGACACTACTAATACCACTATGTTAATTGATTTTGGCAAAACACGCACCGGGGTTGGCATAATTAAACATGGAATACTGTTATATACTTCAACCATTGATATCGGAGGCGGCCAGTTATCTCAAGTACTAAGACGTGTCTTAGGCGAAGTGGCGGAATCCGAGCTAACAAATATAAAAAATACCAGTGGCTTAATTAGAGGCATAGCAGACTCCAAAATATACGATACCTTAATTCCTACTATTTCAGTAATCAAAGATGAAATTGCCAGTCGTATGCAATACTGGCATAACCGTGACGGAAATCGTACAGCCGGAAGAAGAATAAAAAAGATTATTCTCTGTGGTGGTAGTGCTAACCTAAAAGGTCTACCTGAATACTTATCAGAAGCACTTGGTGTTGCATGTATCCGCAGTAATGTCTGGGAGAATGCTTTCCCAGCTGATATTTTTGTTCCACCAATAGAAAAAAACTACTCCTATGGTTATGCTACAGCGATTGGTCTAGCTTTAAATAGTACCGTCTAATTTATGATCAATCTTATTCCCCCATCATGTAAACGCAACGTAACTATCGAATACTGGACTCGAGTTGTGTCTGTTTGTCTATTTATTTTAAGCGGAATATTTGTAGCCTCTACCCTATTATTACTTCCAGTCTATGTTCGCATTAATTCACAAATTGATACCTTTGAAACGGCTACAAACGAGGCCTTGGAAAGAGTTTCTCAGCACGATCTTTCTTCAGCTACTTTGGTAAAAACTGGTGCCAAAGCTCGTCTGTTACTTGAGCTTAATAAAGAAAAAAAGTTTTCTGAGATTATTTCATTGCTACAAAAGATGGAAAATTTTCAGGTCTCTATTGAAAGTATCGATCTAAATCAAGTCGATAGACAAATCGGTCCCATACAACTATCCGGTAAAGCTTTAACTAGGCAATCACTAGCCGATTTTCGTACAGCCCTTTTGGCGCGTTCAGAAATTGATTCTGTTTTATTACCAATTTCAAACTTGACACAAGACAAAGATATTTCCTTTTCTATCACCATCAACATGAAAAACACTATCTAATATGAACACCACCACCAAAAAAAATCTTATTCTAGCCTTATTTATACTTCTGCTTTCAGCTGGTACCTGTCTATTTTTTGTCTATAAGATTAATGACCAAGGAACAAAACTGGGTGAATATATAAAGGCCCTAGATGAGAGACAGGCTCAAGAATCATCTTTTATGCGCATTAGTAAGCTTGTACAGGAGACAGAAAAAGAAAGGGCGGCTATCGCTTCAGCCTTTTTCTCCGATGAAGGTGACAGTATTGCTTTTTTAGGTGAAATTGAAAGTTTCGCTTCTTTCATTGGACTAGAATTAAAAACTGAAAATCTAAACAAAATAACCAGTAGTGACAATAAGACTGAATTCATTACTATGACGTTTGTATATTCTGGAGATAAAGAGCAAGTTCTGAATTTTAATCAACTCCTAGAAAATATTCCTTACCATTCACAAATTGAATCCCTTTCAATCAAAAAAAATACTCCCAATGACTGGGAAAGTCGTCTAACTTTGCACATAATGATTCAGCCCACATGATAGAAAAAAAACTTATAAACAAAATAATGAAGAGCATCACCAGGCGTGAAATTGGTCTTAAGGATCATCAAATCATGCACCCCTTAAGAGAATGGTTTTTAGGTTTAGCTATTGCTTCACTATTTTTATCTATAGCTGTTTTTCTTTGTGTAAAACTATATGGACACTACAATTCACTTGAACCAGGCTCAAGTTCCAACAACGAGGCCCCAATCGTTATCTATAAGGCTGAAGAAATTGAAACGGCTTTAGCAGAATTCTCAGAAAGAAAAAAAACTCACGAAAGAATCAAGGCTACTTTGGCTTCTAATATTGAACTGTCACAAGAAGAAATACCGATCACTACCAGTACGGTACTACCTACCCCTTCACCAAAAGAACAGCCAAACGAAACCAATAATGAAGTACTCGATGAAGTGCCGACCCCGGTGCTAGGAGGACAGTAGTATTAAAAAGTAAAATAAATGTGCCAATAAAATATGCCACTATTGCCAATGCAATAATCACTAAATGATAAAGTGAGTTTATTTTTCATAGTTTCAATTTTATCATATTCTAGACAAAGATATCCTGTGGTAAGAGAAAATGAATCCTCTCAGTGGATCTTAGAGAGATATTCAAAACATAAGAAGTGAAGTCCACTCTATCTTGCGACGAAAGAAAATAGCGATCTATGTTGTATAAAAAGTGAGAGAGTTATCTCTCACTTATTCACACTCTAACTACATACATATGACACAGACTATAAAAAATGCATCACTGGGACTTGGTGTTGCCGTACTGACTATGGGGGTACTCAGCATGGGAATGCAAACAGCATCTGCTTACCAAGGTGACCCAACCGTCACTGGTCCAAATTACTCGGCTGATCGCCATGAAGCAATGGAACAAGCGTTTGCAGATGGAGACTATGAGGCTTGGAAGGAATTAATAGACGGAAAGGGTCGGGTAACGGAAATGGTTACTGCCGAGAACTTTGATGAGTTCACGCACGCCCATGAGCTAGCCCTAGCGGGAGACCTTGAAGGAGCACAAGAAATCAGACGGGAGCTTGGTCTTGGTCAAGGTCAGCGTCACGGTCAAGGTGTTGGTACTGGAGTAGGGACTGGCAAGATGCAACAGCGTTCCCACCAAAACTTCAATCGATAATACTTTCTGATTCTTCAGACATAACACCCCCTGACTTTGTTGGGGGGTTATGTCTGAATAACATGACACTTGCTATACTGCAAACAGATTCTCCATGAGATACAAACGTACGGACAGACATTCACGTGAAAAGTTCCTCCTCATGATTCTCTGTTCTCAAGCAAAGATTGAGAATGACAACAAGAGTATCAACATGAAGCGCGGTCTTCGTACTCGCGTAGAAATGAGTTTGTAGCCATCAAACGCACCGACAGGATACATCAGTATAGATCGAAAGTGTGAATCACTTATCAATCCTGAACGCGGTCCCGTCATCAAGAAAATATTTGAGAAGGTTGCATATGAGAGATGGAGTGGACGCAAGGTATATAACTGGCTCAAACATGATCTAAATTTCAGGGTATTGCCGAGTAAGAGACATTTGAGTCTTGGGAATATCTACAGCCTACTTGAAAATCATTTTTATTACGGCGTATTTGAATACCCACGAAATAGTGGAAATTGGTATCATGGCAAGCACGAACCGCTCATCACAAAAGAGCTTTTTGATGAAGTACAACTCCAAATCAAAGGCAACGCACTAAAGACAAGAGAGGAACGTGAGTTTGCATTTACCAAAATCATGACATGTGGTCTGTGTGGTTCAGGAATCAGTGCGTATGAGAAATACAAAAAACTTAAAGGTGGCGGCATAAACGTCCATGTCTATTACGGATGTACGAAAGCGAGAGACAAACACTGCCCGTGCGGGTACATGAACGAAACAGATCTTATTAAAAACTTACAAAAGCTAATTGATAACGTAGATTTAAACGAGACAAGTATAAAAAAGAAAGTGGAAGCAGAGGTGGTCAGATATAAAAAATTCCATAGATCTCTATTAGGGGAGAGCTCGAGTATGGCAGTCACTGACATAGATGTGAAGGACTATGTGAAGTTTCTTCTTAAAGAAGAAACTTTGGAAGAGAAACGAGATGTTATGGGATGTTTTAAATCGGTAATTCTTTTGAAAAACAATCAAATATTTTTAAAAAAAGTTGAAGAATAGTAACCCGGCAACAATTGGAAGTATGAGATTATCTAATCCGAAGACCAGAAAAAATTCTACGATTGTAAGTATGAGGGGCAGTATAAAAACAACAGGTAGAAACTGGGGTACTAGGATGAATGTAATCACTAAACTAGAGACGTAAAAAACTAGTGCTCCCAGTAATGTCTTTGGATTATTAAAAATGGATACAGCTTTTCGACCCCATCGTTCACCGACAAAGCCAGCTAAAGCATCAGAAATACCCATAATCGCTACTCCATACTGAAAAGCCGTTACATTGTCGGGCAAGAGCACTACAGCTGCCACAATAATGCCGAGAGGAAAGTAAACATCCCCATAAGTTTTTCTATGAGTAGTCTGAATTGATGAAAAGTAGTCAGTATTTCTTCCTACTAATAGTAAACCTGCAAATAAAACATTAACAATGATAATTGCAACGTGTGATACAAAAAGCGGAGCGACAATGTTGATTGCTCCAGCCCAAATATGAGCCAGTCGTCTCGATAAGTCATTGGAGATAACAGACTTGCGTTTCAGTACCTCTACTAAAACAAGGAGTATCGATGACAAGATGATAAAAAACGCTATGTTCATATTATCAGTTTGTATTCAAAAACCGCATATCTTCGAAAGACTCTGACATCTTCCATTGGATAGTTATGGACCTGGTTTCCATCTTTGATTAAGACATACATAATCTTCTCCATTCCGTCAATCTCTGCTTCCTCATGGACCCTGAGCGCCAAAGCGTTACCAAGACCTTTTCCTTGGAATTCTGGAGCTATGCAAATTGTTTTGCATACGAGGTTTTGCCCCTCCTTCATTGTACTGCAATAGCCCATGAGTACATCATTTTGGTATAGCAAGAATAGTTTATAAATATGTTCATTTATTTTGCTTAGGTCGTACAGATTTGAAAATTCTGCGGTATCTAAATTGGTATACCCCCAACTCCTTTCATTGAAAACAATGGCTGAAAGTTTTGCGATTGAAAATAGTATTTCAGGTGAAATCTTTTTTGTGACTATTATTTTATAATTTTCCTCACTGAGTTTTTGTGTAATGGTGTCCTTGTGCTTTTTAAGTAACTCGAGAATATTAAGATATGAATCTCTGATACCAGAACTATACGTAACTTCATTTGTCGGATTTACTTGAGTTAAAAAATCGTAATAGTATAGGGGCGTCATTGGTTCTGTTTTAAAGAATGCCTCTGGTGAATCTTCTTTGATGCATCGATACTGATGCCAGACACTGCCATTAACTGGACCTTTAAGAATCTGTAACTTGTGCATCTTTGCCAATTCTGTAAGCTTCCGCCACACTACTTCAAAAACTGTGACATCATCTACGACCTCAAAGAAACCAAAGAACGCTTCGTTCTCTCCTAGGCGATCATCTACAACCAGAGCTACATGAGCAACCATTTGACAGTCATTGTAGATGGCTATAGGAAAAAATTTTATATGCTCGCTTATGCAACAGAAATCGTAGGCTTTTTCGTATTCATTAAGAAAAAAATCAAAGTTGGTATTTGAACCATAGAGGGATGTTAAGAACCCAATGAGATCCTTTTTTGAGTGAAAGTCTATTGGTTTGTATGTTTCTATTTTCATATAACTTTTATTTTCCCAGTTGAGCCATCAATTTCTACTTTTTGTCCATCTTTGTACAGGTCAGTGGCACCTCTCACTCCGATAACTGCGGGTATACCAAGTTCTCGAGCAACGATCGAAGCATGTGATAAAACACCACCATGTTCAATTATGAGTCCTTTTGATAAAGCTATCAGAGCCGTCCATCCTGGGTCGGTATGTCTGGTAACCAAAATCTCAAAATCAATTTTATCTGGCATATCAAATTCTTTCATAACCTTAACTCTTCCTGAAGCAATACCTACCGAGACGCCTCGAGCAGCGAATGATTCAGATTGTGTCTGATTTTGTTCATCAAGCATCTCACCATCAAGCGCTAAAAAGTGTGAAGGTGGGTTTTCATGGTGATATTGAGAGTAAGTTTGTTTGCGTTCAGAAATCTTTATTAATAGGTCGACGATTTCTTGTCCATTAGCTACTGTCAAAACCTCCTCTACGGACATGTAGAAAACATCGTCTGCATGTTTGAGCATAGTGTGCTCTTCTAAGAGCACACCTACTCGTCTAAAAATACTGCGAGTTATCGAAAACATATTCGATCGAAATAGTCGAAAGTCTTCTCGCTGCGAAGCATATTTTTTAAACTTTTTGAGGGAGTGCTTGAACAAAATATTCTTTAAAAATGGGAGCGACACAGTTTTCATTTCACTTCGCACGACTTGTTTTGGAGTATAGTTTTCGTATGCCTGTAACACAGTCATGAATTTTCTTGTATCCTCATCAATACCAATGGTTTCTAGCTTAAGCTCATTAGCGAAGCGTCCTCCAAATTTTTCTAGATACAGCTCATATTTTGCTTTTATGTCTAAATCACTACTCAAAATAGTCTCAAATTTTTTACCATCTCCGCTTTGTATAGCTTTCCATAAGTCTGGCACACTTTTGACTCGCTGAGACAGCTCTGTTAGATATCCAACCTGCTCAGTAGCCTTACTCTTAAAGAGGAGTATTTCTTGCAGGTTATCATCAGGATATAGCTTCTGTAAGATCCCTAAATACGTCATTACAAAAAAATCATTTTCTAGAGTGACGTACCACTTTCGAAGGAGACCATTTTCTAAAAGATTAAATAGATCACGGCACTCTGCGAGAGTAAGTTTTTCAAAGTTTGTCTTCTTTAGTTCTTTAATATGCTGTTCAATGTATCGCCTAAACCTTTTTTTCGTAATACCGAATACAAGTATCTTCGCTAATACAATAGCTGGATAAGCTATTGTAAAAAGAAAACTGGGTTTTATTGTGGTCGCAATCTCTTGTCTGAGGTTGCTGGTAATCATTGTCTCAAAGTTCTCCTTGTTTCTTTTGTAACCTGGAACAAACTGGGCCATGCGGTACCAGTTATTCATGTTGTAGTACATGCGACCATGGAAAAAACCAAGCAATCTTTCAAAAACGTATGCATGCTTCTTGAGAGTTTTCTTTGATACGCCTGACATCCTCAAGAAATCTGTATAGACCACTTTGTATATGCGCTCTGCAAAGGAAGCGGTAAGTGGGAGAACGATCCCAGAATAGCTTTCTGCAATGTTGGCGCTGTCAAAATATATTTGCTCGGGAATTTTTATATTCTTGGTGATAGGACGTGACTGCAAAATATATAAAGTCTGCTCCAGGAAACACCACTCAATATCTTGAGGTTTTCCAAAAAGGTGCTCAGACTTTTTTGCTAAATTGACAACCTGTTTAATTTGATTATCAGTTAACGATTCCTCTGTGATCACTTGTTCTGTTAAGCTACCAGCATGAAAAGATAGGACGGGCTTCTCTTTAATAATCGATTTTCTGATTAAAGTACCGTCTTTCTGAGTAAGATATTCATCACAAGCCTTACCTTCAACAACATTCTTACAAAGTCCAAAGTTTGAGTTAATAACGACAACACCTTCACCATTGTCTGAAAAGGCGATACCTGAAACATCATTTGGTACAAACACTTGAATTATGACTGATCCGTCTAAATCTCTAAATGAGCTAAGTACTCTCTGCACTTCCTTAAATACGTCACTTTTGATAACTGCTACAGCAGAATAAAAATGTCCGGCGTAGGATTTATTATCACCATCTTCACCTGAAGCAGACGATCTGACAGCAAAGTAATTTGTGCCAGGTAATATTTCATCTATAGTCTGTAGTATTCTTTCCTTATCCCACGAGCCATCGCAAATGAAAAATTGTGGCACGTTGAATCCAGCGTTCTGTAATTTTTCTAGTGACTGTGCTTTGCCGCCGATATTCATAAATAATGTCTATACTGCCAAGAACAACAAGATATTAAAGCTTCCGTACATCACCATAAACGAGAGTTGCATGAGTTGGTTCGTCTTTTCTTCCTTGCGCATTTTATTAATAAACAAAGTGCTGTACGTGACAATTACTAATGCTATTGCGACAGGAATCCAATACGATATTTCGGCCTGAATCAAAAACATTGCTTTTACAAAAAGTAAAATGTTAAAAGTTGTAAAAGCAGCGTAAATCAAAAGAGCATTGTTGAGACCCAGAAACCATGTGTACGTATCTTTTCCAGTACCATCGTTACCAGGACTTTTAACTTTTCTGAGAAACTCAAAAATTATTGTTCCCGTAGTTGTAAACAAAAAATGTACTGTAATAAGTGTAGTAAAGGAGAAGGAGGGATTAGCTATGATATATACCAGAATCTGCAACAGAAGCATTTGAACTAAATTGACAGCATTGTATAAATAAAAATATCGTCTAAACTGCAAGCCTAGAAAGAATTCTTTTCGTGCGAAGTATGAGTAAAGCAACATCGCTACTGCAATTAGTAGCGCTCCAGTGCCTGAGTACAATGACGCTAGAGGAACGGCAACTATCGCAAGCCAATCGATGACTCTGAGTTCTTTTAAGGAAATGATTCCAGACGATACGGGCCTTTCTTTGTGATGTCTCAGATCATGCTCATAGTCTCGAAACTCATCAATGATTCTGACGTGCAAAAGGTACGCAACAGAGACAATGAGCGCAATCAAAACAAATTTGAATTCAGCTTGTGACGCTACAACTGCGCCAGAGCTGAGAATAGCCGGCAAGAAACTGAACCCTAGAACAACAATCGGAAAACGCTCCTTCTGATATATGTAAAAGTTTTTAGTTGTGGTTAATAACGTGCTCATTTTGTAATTGTGTAAATATGAAAACTTCTATAAAAATAGAGTCTGTCCTGATCTCCAAGTTCGTTTTCAAGGTCAATATCAGGGACGACACTCTGTTCTATTTCTCTCGGTGCTGTGTGTTCAATCTGGTTACACCAATAGACAACCTTGGCCCTGTTTTTTGCAGTGCGGGCAATCTCCCTCCAGACTTCTAACGCATCATCGGTTGTTAAAAACTCAAAAGCGTCTGAAAGATTATACCTGGTGAGAGAATTATCAGAAGTACTTTTGAGAAAGCTCAGTAAGTCCTCGTTTCTAAACTCACACTTGTTAGCGTTGTATTTTTGCAACTCCGCATAGTTTTCCTTTGAGAGATAATCTGGTAGCGAAACGCCGTATTCACCGGTCAGTGCGTAGTTTATATAAGGGTTTGTTTTTAAGTGATTGCGGTAAATAAGTCGTTCCAGTCTTTTTAGATAGCTTTCATTTTTACTTTTCTGCCTATCTGCACCTGCCTGACGTGCAAGTCTTCGGAGCAGAGAAGAATTTGTTGCAACACTAAAGAAGAATCTCCATCGCCACGTATTCCAGGCTTTTTCATAAAAAGATATTTGGTCCTGTAAGCTGTTTTGATTAACAAATTGAGAAATAGTCCGTTTTGAATGTACTAACGGAAGTACATATTTTCTGAAGCTGTTTAAGTATTTTTCAAACTTACCGCCGTGGATGACTCCATGCTTAATAAGGTTCATATTACCTTCAAACCATAAACGAGCGTCATCAGATAAAAGCTCAGAAACCTGGGTATAGTATCTCATTCTCTTTCTAGAATCTGTTACCCCTAATAACTCCAGATATTCTTCATGGCTTAAAATTTTCGATGATCGGAGTTTCAGTTCTGCTACATGATTTTGAGCTGAATTTACATCAATGGAGAAAATCCTTTTTGGATTCTCGAGCAGTAAGGCAAGAGTATTATCGCCTCCTGAAGTGATTGATAGTACTACGTCATCATTTGAAATAGTGAGGGCACGTTTTAGCAAATTCGTATCTTCCCAGCACTGACTGTAATTGATGGTACTCATACAGTACTGATGTTATTAGCGTCTCTGAAAGACTTAAGGGTTTTTTTGATATATTCTTCTGATATCAAATTTTTACCTAGAGCTGATTTTGGAAAATTATATGGCAGTGACCAATAGGGACTAAAGTGCTTACCAGATAAATAGAGGATTTCTTCCGCCTGTGTTTTACCGAGCTTTTCATACTCTGAAAATCCGATGTCTAGAAACTCAAATTTTTCTTTGAGTTCAAAAAATTCGAGGGTTACATCAAGCACCCACTGTGCTTCGGGCGGTTTTGGATTAGTCACATAGACTAGTTTATCCAACGTATTATTGATGACGGTCTCAGAAATTATTTCTGCTGCCTGATTAACAGGGACCATATTGGACGTTCCGGTCAATATCGGAAACCTAATCTTAGATCCACCCGCAACCCCAGATGCTTCTAAAAACTTAGCAACGAGTAAGTAATACCCGCTCCAATTTATGAGCTGGCCTGACTCACTATTACCGACTAGTACGGAAGGGCGGAATATCGTATGAGGGACACCTGAGTCTTGTAGGATTCTTTCAGATTCAGCTTTATCAGTTTCATATGAATTTCTGAGTCGTTCCGTACTTCCAGGTTCACGCCAGAGAAATGCGGTACTAACATAATAAATTGGCACCTTATGTTTTTTTGCAATCTGAATTACTGATTGCATCATCTTAGAGTTACTGTCCCCAGACTTTTTAAAATGAACATTTCCGGCACTGTGTATGATGCAATCTACCCGACTCAATTCTATGCTTGGAATCTCTTTCGTGAGATCTGTCTCGATTGCGTGTTTGAAATCTAGCCCCAATCCATCTAGCGACTCTCGATTTCTAACGACAGGAAAAATGTCTACCCCTTTTTTATTAAGGCTGCGTGCTATCTCAAAACCGAGATTACCTGTTATTCCTGTAAGTAATACGTTCATATAAATTAAGAATAGCTCCTCCGCAAAAAAGGAGCTATTCTTAAATCATTCTGTCGTGCTTTGTCTAAACTAGCTTTGCCAGATATCTTTGCGAAAGAGCAGCGTCGTCCAGAACGCGAAGTAGGTCAAACCGATTGCCCAACCCGCAACAAGAAGTGACAGGTTGTCGGTGCTAGTGATAAGCACGATAGCTCCAACTACCTGAATCCCGAGTGCGAATTTTACGAATGTTGAATATCCTGACTCAAATAGTCGAGCAACTTTTTCAACTAATGGAATAGTCACCATAACTAGAATAGTAACGTACATGAGCTGTACAAATGGTGCCAGATTGAACATGAGGAACCCCTCGTCTGAGATAAATTTTGGGGTTGGGAAAATGTATCGCCCAGCAATAAATGTTGCAAGAACAAATATACTTCCTCCTACTAGAAACAAATTTTTCAGAGCAGGATTAATATCGTCAGTAGCGGCACGTAGAAACGCAATAAATGAAACGAGCGTAAGCACAGCGCCGACGGTAACAAATGTTGCCAAGTTGTCTGGCATCATTACTGCCAAAGCCCATGAAGCAAAGCCGATCGTTTCGAGAAGTAGTCCAATACCAAAGTATTTAGCCACACATCCTCCTTTTTTGAGAAAAAGTACACCTACAATTGCGGTTGCGAGGGTAGTGTGTAAAAAGAATAATAATACAGAAAGATTCATATTGATTATTAAGCCTATTAAAACTCCTTCATTATATCACAATGAAGGAGTAAAATAACAAGTAAGAAATGCGCATTTATCACCTAACTGGGAGTATTATTCAACGTGTTGCCTGGCTTCCACTCCGGGTGATTTTTTCATTTTTTCTAAGGATGGAGTTTAAGGGCACTGAGAATGTACAGAAACTAAAAGCAAACGCTATTTTTGCTGCTAATCATGCAAATGAATTTGACCCCCTTATCACTGTTTCTTGTTTACCATTCTTTTCAAGACATATACCGTTAGTATTTGTTTCGAGGGAGAAAGAGTTTTATGAAAGACTAGGTTGGAGAGGAAAAATATATGGCGGACTCTTTTTTAAACTAATGGGGGCTCTACAAGTGTATACGGGCTTAAATGACTACCGTAAGGCACTCAAGCATCACATTGATGCTTTGGAGTGCGGTAAGAATGTTTGCATCTTCCCTATGGGCAAAAAGCACCTTGATGAAGACATTCATCAAGCTAAGGGAGGAGTAGCATATTTAGCGGGAGTAAGTGGATTGCCAATTGTGCCCGTTCGTATTACTGGCATTGAATATATGAAAGATGGCGAGTTTTGGAAACGTAAAAGAAAACTACAAGTCACCTTTGGGGAACCAGTTTATTTTAGTGAACTATCAGAAGTAAATAGTGCAAATCCGAATAAGGAATTGTGTGAGCAGGTAGCCGTTTCGCTAATGGAGAAAATTGTTACCTTAGACAGCAACTACTGATTTGTTTCGGGAACGAACTAGGAAGTAGTAAATAAGTAGATAGGGAATAATTCCAAGTACTAATGCACCGGCACCAATTATCTGGATGAAAGGTACGAAATTCAAACCAAAAACAATGTTTCTTATTACTATCAAAATTAACAACCACAGATCAGTTCCTGACCTAGTGCTCCCAAACTGATTGGATAGTTTGTTGTTTTCGTATCGGTAAAAAATACCAAAGATAACCAGGGGAATAAACATTATGCCGTAGAAAAATAGGGCAGTCTCAGTACCAATCCCTAAGGCATCTGTAACTATGATAAATGGGTGGACCACAAACATTACCAGAAGCGAAAGAAGCATGAATATCTTGTTTGTAACCGGAATCCATTTTGACCAGTATTTATTATCTCTAACACCGAGATTCAAATTATTGTTTGGTCCTCCGGAAACAGGAGTAGCTGATGCAAAGGCCTCATTTATTTGTTCCATCGTCCATCCGCCCTGACCAAGGAGGTCAGAAGTTATTTTTTCACGCGCGACACCGCTAGATAGCTGTGTCTTCACGTAGTCAATTAATTCTTGTGTAATCATGTAAAAATTATAACATTTGAGTTTGAATTGGCTATGGCTTTCTTAGTAAAACTCTAAAAAGGCTCATATCTCCAATTTCAAAATTAACATGTGCCCCGTGTGTCCAAAGCTTCCAGAGACGGAAAAAACTCTTACCAAACATTCTTTCGATATTAATTTGATGTTTCTCAAGTGATTGGATCCATGATTCCATCGTCTTCTTGTAGTCATCTGTATGATCCTCAAATTTCTCGACTGTTAACCCGGCAGTGCTAACAGCATCCAAAAATTCAGATTTTGCTGGTAAATGTCCACCAGGGAATACATATTTAAGTGTCCAGGGGTCGACTAGTTTCGGTTTATAACGACCTGTGAATTGTAGGTAAAATGGTGCATTTGTCTTAAGACGCTTACTTACTTCTGTAAGAAAATTACTCAGATCATCCTTCCCAACATGCTCAATCGCCTCAATCATAACAGCGCCATCGTAGATTTTGTTAGTTTTAAGTGATGTAAAATCTTGATGTTCAATAGAAATTTCTTTTTCTAATTTGTGCTGATTTATAAGAGTATTGCAGTATTCCAGTTGCTTATCACTCAATGTTTTTCCGTCCACGTTCCATCCATGGTTTTTTGCAGCATGGATAGCAAAACCACCCCATCCTGAACCCAGATCTAATATTCGCGAATTTTTCGGAAGATCCATCCATTCACATACAAGATTAAGTTTATTTTCCTGTGCCTTACCGAGCGTGTCTTTATCTGACTGAAAACGAGCAGCAGAATAAGACATTGTCTCGTTATCTAAAAACAAAGAGAAGAAATCATTTCCAAGATCATAATGGTAAGAAATTTGCCCCTCACGGTTTTTTGGCTTTGATAATTCTGCCCAAAATTTTGCAAGCACTAATCTAAGTGACGGCTTAACATACTTAAACTGATGTCGCAATTTTAGATAAGCTTCAATGTCACCCTCAATGTCAAGAGTTCCATTCATATAAGATTCTCCAAAACCTAGCGCACCCTCAGCCAATAGTCTTTTAACTATACTTGGCTTTGCTATGTAAAGTGTGAACGTAGAATCGCCAACTTTTCCATAATAAGTTGTCTTATTATCCCAAAGTCGAACGCCAAATCTCGGTCCATCAAACTGTTTAAAAATATCGTCTAAAACCTTTATATAATTCATATCAAACAGATCAAATAGTATCAGATTGAGGCTCAGGTTGCTAAGTGCACGCCGAGGTATCAAATTATTTTGGGCACTAGACTAATATCTCACTCAATCTAGTTGATAATATTCAAAGCATATCATGCTTCTTGTTGTACCGAAATTCACACTCTTTGAGATGGTAGTAGAAATTCTTTCGTGATACACCATGAAACTTCGCAAGTCGTTGTTTGGAGTATCCCCAGAAGTTTTCAATCCCGTTGATGCGATTTCCTTTTCGATTCGAGTACTGTTTTGAGTGATTAATACGGTAGTATTAATATCCATCAAAAACAAGTCCATCGCACGTACGAAATTTGTCGGTATAGATGACAGAATCCTGTTTCTTGATTAGGTCTCGAATACTGGGAAATAACGTCTGTTTTAAGGCATTTTCAATGATTTTAGTATAGACAGTACCATCGTCTCGCTTCTTGATACCAAAGACTGGTACCTTATTCTCAGCACCACGACCACGTTTACGTCTGTCCTGTGCGTGGAGTTTCTTTCTCGGTCCACCAAAGTACGACTCATCGAGTTCAAATGAACCTGATGATTGCTGGGCCTGTTCCTCTTGAAATTCAGCGAGGGCGATACGAAATCGCATGAACCACGCATTCACCGTATTTCGATTCACACCGACCACCTCTGCTGTCTGTATTGCTCCCAAATCAGTACAAATTGGCGGCTTTGTTGTTGGTTAGACATACTGCTCTTTATGAGGTGTTTAAGCCTCTCAGTAGGTCTCGCTAGACTGTGCAGGTGACTTGTGGCTTTCAGAACTGTTCCTTAATAGATATGACATTAAATCAGCTATTCAAAGGTTGGGTAAGCTTTTTGTTTGAAAACAAACCTGGAATGTACCACCATTCAAAGGGTGCATAAAAAGAAACAACCCGCCGAAACACGGGCCAAGGTGGCAGGTGTTTCGGTCGGGCTGTGTGCGGTCAGAAGTAGCGCAGGACTCTCACATGACCGCAGCCAAGATGATTTCGTGAATTCGATGGGACAAAAGGTACCACTGGTCCTCCGACATCCCGACCATCTCTCTGGCAGCCACCAGGCATTCATGATCACTGCGTATCAAACTCTTGTAGTCTTCCTCGGTGATCTGATCAGTGAACCAGGAAAGATGTGTCTCGGTGAGATGGTCACCTGTTTCGGGCAGGCCGGTAATACCGGAAACTCCACCGAGAGTGCGAATCGCTCCTCCCCAGACGAGAGGTGGGCTACGCATCTCCATACTGGTACGCGCAAGACCGTGCTGTGCAAGGATGTCGAGCTTGTTTCGAAGCATCCAGTGAGATCTTTTGGGATCAAGTATCACACCCAACCTTGTCTCCGGTGTCGAGAAGCCCCGTTCACCACCGGGGTAGTAACGACGCATCAACCCCTGGTATTTGAGATTCCCTTTCTCGTCCTCCGTGACGAATTTACTGCCGTACGTCGGCCAGTGAATCTGGGCGAGCGAAGGCAACGCTTTGAGCAGGACTACTTCTTGTTGGTCAAAGATCTCTTTTGCGTTCATTTCACTTCTCCTCTTTTCGAGATGGACGTCCAAACACTCAGTGTGCTCGGTAGAGAATTATTAAACACTAAGTTAACTTGAATGTCAATCAAAAGTTCGGAAATATCCTAAAGGTATATTTTAAAAGTGTTACGCATCAACCATATTCTATGTGGTGCTCTCGCCAGGAATCGAACCTGGAGCGCTGGTACCGCAAACCAGCATTTTATCCATTAAACTACGAGAGCAAATAAAATCTACAGCCCCAGCATCATACCTTAAAATCCAAAAATTTCCAGTACCTTTACAAAAAAAGATTCCTCTAAAGATTCTTCGGGTAATTTGTCCCGTAATATACTCTCTATATCATCGATATGTTCCGTCGGTAAAGTAAAGACGATCAAAGGCATAAAATGTCGATTGGATTTGACTAGCAACTGTGGCCCTTTAGGGTCATCTTCATCAAGAGTATAAGAAACCAGAGAAGCAAAAGGATACGTCTCGTCCCCTACCCTAACCCCACGTACACTGACACTATAAGGTATTATCACTGGTCGCTTAGAAACTGAAATCGCTAAGGCTAGGCCAGCTACCCCCATTAACAGTGCAAACAATGGGTTACCCAGCATAACCGAGGCTAAGACAATAGCAATAAATATTACTGTGAAAGCAAAATACCAATCTCCTCCCTTTTCAGTATGATTATGTTCTGGGGCTTCCCAGGTGACTGCCCGTGGTGACTGTTCCATTATCATAAATTGTATCATAGGTTGAGTGTACATTTTTCATCTAATTTGCTAGTATCTGTTGCTAACGGGTACAAAATCCGGGAGAAGTTACGATTGAGTGTACTGGAGAGATGGCTGAGTGGTTGAAGGCGGCGGTCTTGAAAACCGTTAAGGGTGAAAGCTCTTCGAGGGTTCGAATCCCTCTCTCTCCGCATTGACAACCTGTTAGGTTCGTGTCCTGATTGCCTGAGCAGTCAGTGCGACCCACGAAGCTCTGGTTGGATTGAATGCACAGAAAAAAGCGAGCTAGTTCTCGCTTTTTTCTGTACCAGTTATTATTCCTCCAGCAAGGTAATCTGCTTGTCGTCCAGTACCAGTCTTGATCGTAAGTGTCCCATGAGTTCTCGCTTCTCAAGAGGAGTCCCCTCGCGGAACACGTACTTCGCGTACTCTCTCGTTGCGATATCATCCTCATCAATCTGCATCTTCGGCTTGCCCTTAGTTGCTAACCGTTGCAGTCGATTGAATCGTTTGATTTCTTCCTCCAGCTTCATCCGCATACCGAGTTCGTTGATACTTACCTTGTCGATGACCTTGAATAATTCCTCGACCAGTTCTTCTTCACGAATGTACTTGTTCTTGCAGTTCCGGTCTTTTGATTTTGAACAGGAGTAGTAGATGTACTTGGCGTTCGTGCCATCTTTCAGTTCTTTGTATTTTTCCTGTGCTGTTATCCCTTATCCACACAGGCCACAGGTAAAGAGTTTGGCGAAGGCGAACTCTCGGTTCTCGCGGACTATCTTGTCGCGCTTCAGTTGCTCATTAACTTTCTTGAACAAATCTTCGGTGATAATAGGTTCATGTGCTCCTTGGTACCAGTTGCCACTGTTCTTTGGATATTCAAAGGGTCCGTAGTAGATCGGCATCTGAAGCATTCGGTACACTCCGCTTAGAGTGAGCGGTCGGTTGCCTCGGGTATGGAAGTTGAGATCAAAGCGGAGCCAGTTGTATACCTTGCGTCCACTCCAGTGTTCGTATGCCACCTTCTCGAACATCTGCTTCACTATCGGCGCTCTCTGCGGATCGACGACAATCCGGCACTTCTTGTCCATCAGTTTTTGATTGAGGTACCCAAGCGGTGCCATACCCGGCCAGAGTCCCATCTAGACTTTCGTTCGTAGTCCTCGCTTCACGTTGATACCTCGGTTGTCGTTCTCAAGCTTTGCTTGTGATCCGAGAATCATTAGAAGAAACTTCTCGTTCGGGTTGTTCCTAAAGCTCTGTCCGAAGGTACGTATCTCATGGAGCTTTCCCGCGTCCATCAAGTCCACGATCTTTCCAAGATCGCCAGCGTTTCTTGATATACGGTCTGGTGCCCAAGTTAGTATGCCGTTGAACTTCTCAGCTCTTAGTTCTTCAATGATTTCATTGAAGACAGGTCGTTGACCAGTCTCTTTGGCCGAGTGTGATTCTCGCTTCATCGTTACAATCTCCAGACCCTCTCGTTCGGCAAGTTGGAGCATCTCACTAATTTGTGAATCGATGGACGCTCCTCAGATTCACTACTTTTTCTTACGTATAGGCAGTATTTGACCCTTATAGGGATTGCTTCTAGTTTGGCTACCATCCCCTGTGGCACTTGTATTGTGTTATTCATACAGCCACATTGATGATGCAAACCTCCCGAGGAGTCCAGAGCGTCCCGAGTGGGTGGGAGTTGGTAACCTTGGCCCATTAGGATTCTTGTGTATTCATATTTTTACTTCGAATGAATGCACTGCACGTCACAAATTCACGGTTTATATAAATATCAATACTGATACAATGTTTATTACAAATGAGCCCCCTAAAACAACTTTTTCACAACACTAGTAAATACAGAAAAGCTATTGCTAGACATAAGTATTTTCTCATCGCACTGCTGATAGCTTTATTCTTTATAGCACTGTGGATGACTGCTCAAGATGCTGATAAAAGATATAATTCACTTCTTTCCGTGACCATTTATGATCGGAATAACACACCTCTCAGTATCAAAGAAAATAACAAGGGTCATTATGTGAGTTCTT
>DYNY01000014.1 GCA_020720815.1 Candidatus Elulimicrobium sp.
GTTTTAAAAGTCCATTAGAAGTCTGGGGTGGTGCACTTAGGGATTGAATCTGCCAAATATAATTTTGCCCTTCTATATTATTTGTGGTATAATATTATAGTATGATAATCGCCGAGCACCTTTTTGGGTTGTCTTACATAACATAACAATCATACAAAAGGTAACACAAGAAGGTGCTCGGAGGAAAGTCCGGACACGCCCACAGCAATGTTGGAGAAAGGTAGCGGGTAATACCCGTCACTTCCAGTTTTGGAAGAGAGGTGCGAGCAGAGACGCCTGGTGGCGAAAGCCCATGGATTCCCTTGTGGAATAGCCTATTTGGAAACAAGTAGGGTGAAACGGCTAAATCCTTACCCGCGTGCAAGGCCGTGCCGGGTACGTTCTCAGGACAAAATATAACAAACCGGAACTTTGTTTTGAGAACGTACCCGGAGAGCTGCAAGAGGTGATAGGTAACTATCATCCTAGATATATGATTATCCTAGACCGTAAAAAGTTTAGACAGAATTCGGCTTATATACAACATAAAAACACCTAGTAATAGGTGTTTTTATGTGTGTGTTACAATTAGTGAGTTGGTAATTATAAATTTGAGAGTCTATGCAACGTAATATTTTTTCACCTAAGGTTCAAGGTCTAAGCGGTGACATTTTAAGCACTTTCTTTTACAAAACATCACAGATTGTGATGGTTTCTGTATTTGGGTTATTACCAATCTTCTTTATACCAAATACTTATGTTTCGCTAGGATTAATGAAATCCTTTTTTGTAATTGTTGGTATATTTACGACTATAATATTTGCTTCGTTGGCGATTTTGCGTAGCGGTCGGGTAAAATTAATTTTACCATTACCTTTATTGTTATTTTGGGCGTTTGCCTTCTCCGCCGTAGCTTCCTCTTTGCTTTCGGGTGATTCTACAGATTCATTATTTGGTGTTAGTTTTGATACACAAACTTCTGGTTTCTTTGTGCTACTTGCTAGTATCATGACGGCTTCTTTAGTTTTTGTTCATGAAAAAACTGCTTTTTCTCGTTTAGTATGGTTGTCGATCCTTTCAGGAGTTGTGGTTTATAGTTTTACTTTAGTTAGATTAGTAACCGGACCAGAGTTTTTATCTTTTAATTTTTTTAATTCTAACCTTACTTCATTAGTTGGTAGTCTAAATGATTTGGCTATATATATAAGTTTGATTATGCTGATTGTTTTGGTAGTAATCAACAAATTGCCAGATAATATTTTCATCAAACCATTACTGGGAGTTTTTACCTTTAGTTCACTTTTAATTTTGGCGATTGTAAATTTCTCATTTATTTGGTTAATTTTATGCTTTTTCAGTTTACTAACTTTTCTTTATTTGGTTTCAAGGGATACCTGGTTAAAAGTTGAAGAGGAGGAAGTGGGGGTCTTACCCAGCGCACCGGTATCTCGGTTTGCTTTATTATTGGTGGCTGTTGTAACCATTACATCGGGAGCGTTTATTGTCAGCGGTGATTTTCTTGGTGCTAGACTGTCTCAAATTACCGGAGTTAGTTACGTTGAAGTCCGCCCATCTCTCGGGGCTACTCTGAGTGTGGCGCGTAATGTTTTTCAAACTGATGCCTTGTTTGGTATTGGACCAAATCGCTTTGAAGATGCTTGGCGCCTTTATAAGGATCCGGTTATAAATGAAACCCAGTATTGGAATACACAGTTCGTTAGTGGCAATAGCTTCGTATCAACCTTGATGGTAAATACTGGCTTGAGCGGGTTAATTCTGTTTATAGCTTTTATAATTAGTTTTGTTTATACTGCTGGTTATAAGCTTTTCTTTTCTAAACAAACAATAGACACAGGTTGGCAATTAGTCGGTAACATTACTTTTGTTGGTGCTTGTTATTTATGGGTAATGTCATTTGTGTATTCACCGGGGCCATTTATACTATTACTGACAGCTTTACTCACCGGCCTTGCCATTGCAACCGGAGTAACTTTAACATCAAAATCACAACGAGTGTTGAATTTGGCACATAGTCGGCATCATGGTTTGTTTATTATGGCGAGCGTGCTTTTCACTATTGTCGCTAGTACTGTTTTGTTTATCTCAGCTAATAAGCAGTTTGTATCACAGATTTTATTCTTTTCAGGAGTTAATGCCTTTACTATAAACCAGGACTTATCAGCTTATGACAAACTCTTGGAGCGTGTTTCTAGCTTTAATGATGTAAACGATGGTTATGTAGCTGAACGAGCTAGGTTAAGATTGAATGAACTAAATAGATTATTAGAGATGACTGAGCCATCAGAAGATGATCAGCGTCATTTCGAGACAACTCTGGTTGAAGGTATTTCTTTAGCTGAATCGGCTATCGCCAAAGATAAGAGCAACCCTTACAACTATGGATTACTAGGAAGTTTTTATGGCTTTATTAATCCAAGTCTATATGAAGGAGTTTTAGAACGACGAGAGAATGCTTTTAACCAGGCTAGAAAATTAGACCCGGTTAATCCAGAATACTTAGTCCTGCAGGCACAGTTAGTGGCTAGATTAGGAGAAATAGCTAAGGCCCGATCCTATTTAACTGAAGCATTAAAATTAAAAAGAAATTATACGGACGCACTTTTCTTATTGTCTCAATTAGATGTACAAGAGGGTAATGCCACTTCAGCTATTGCTACTACTAGGTCTATTATTACACTTGAGCCTAGAAATCCTGGTCGGTACTTTCAGCTGGGTTTACTTCTGGTAGCTACCAGTGATTTACAAGGAGCAATTGAATCTTTAGAGTCAGCTATTATGCTAGATCCAAATTATGCCAATGCTCGTTATGTATTAGCATTAACTTATTTAGACTTAGGTAGGAGTAATGATGCCTTCTTACAATTAAAAATGGTTGAGACCACTAATCCAGATAATTTAGAGCTAAAGAATTTAATTACTGAACTGGAGGTTGGTAGTTATTCCACCAAAATTAACGAAGCAGAAGTGCCAGAGCTTCGGGATGGGGTGGTACAGAATCTCCAAGACGGTGTACTGACCACTACTCCAACTGATACTAATTTAGTGACACCAATTAACACTTTACCTAGAGGAGAGGAAGAAGGAGAAGTGGCCTCCAACGAGACGGTGGTAGATCCTAATGAGACATCAATTACAGAATAGCCAATTTTTATGGTTAAGCGGGTCTTCAAACTGGTCTATAGCGAAATACGTAGCCTTCATCAAGCGGCTTACATTTTGGCTTTTTTTGCTCTAGGATCGCAGATGCTAGCTTTGGTACGGGATAGATTGCTTGCTCACACTTTTGGTGCTGGTTCTGAACTAGATTTATACTATGCCGCATTTCGTATTCCTGATCTTCTATTCGCACTGTTTGCTTCTATTCTTTCGGTTTATGTACTCTTGCCGTTTGTTACTAAAGCTAGGGCAGAATCAGGAGCCGATTCCGCTGCTTCTATTCTAAGTCAAATGCTAACCGTATTTCTTGGCGTTTATATCTTAATGGCAATGGTGCTATTTATATTGACTCCATATTTAGTAGAGTGGCTGTTTCCTGGTTTTGTCTACAACACTGAAGTACTAGTGATGCTGATTAGGGTGCTTTTACTACAACCGTTACTTTTGGGTATATCAAGTTTATTCGGTGTAGTAACACAATTGTCGCAAAGATTTGTTCTCTATGCTCTTAGTCCTCTAGTTTATAACCTAGGTATTATTTTTGGGATTGTAGTTCTCTATCCCCAGTTTGGTATTTTAGGTTTGGCTATGGGTGTTGTGATTGGTGCCTTAGGCCATGTCCTGATTCAGGTACCATTAGTCAATAAAAGTGACTTGTCTTTTGGTTTGGTAAGAAAGATTGACTGGCGGTTAATTCGATCAGTTTTATTATTTTCTTTCCCACGAGCGGTCACCCTATCAATTCACCAGGTCGTTCTATTAGTATTAATTAGCCTAGCCACTTTGATGACGGCTGGCTCTGTATCTGCTTTTCAACTTGCTTTTAATCTTCAATCAGTACCATTGGCGATTATTGGTATGAGTTATTCAGTGGCGGCGTTTCCGGTTCTAGCTGATCTTTTTGCCAAACAAAAGCGTGAAGAATTTTGCAATCACGTCCTATCAGCTGTAAGACATATTATTTTCTGGTCTGTTCCTATTATAGCCCTGGTAATTGTTTTGCGTGCTCAAATCGTGCGTGTTTTGCTTGGTAGTGGTGAATTCAGTTGGAATGATACCCGATTGACCGCCGCCATGCTAGCTTTATTTGTTATTTCCTTAGTGGCTCAGTCGTTACTTTTACTTTTAGTAAGAACCTTTTATGCTGGTGGTAATACCAGAACACCACTACTAATTGCTCTTTTTGGAGCCGTGTTATCAATTACTAGTGCATTATTTATGGTTATGCTATATAACTCTGTGTCTTTTATCAGAACAACTTTGGAGGGACTTTTTCGCTTAAATGGTGTTGTTGGTACAGAAGTATTACTATTAGCTTTGGCCTTTATTTTTGGAACAATAGTGGAAATGCTTCTTTTACTTATCTTCACTAAACGACAATTTGGTCTAGTTTGGTCCAGTTTAAATCGTCAGGTGTTTGAAGCTACTACTGCTGGGTTGGCCGCTGGAATAACCACCTACATCACCCTTAGCTTTATCGTTAACGGAATTAACCAAGAAGTATTTGTAGGGATATTACTACAAGGAGTGGTGGCTGGTGTCTTAGGTATTGGTGCATCATTATTAGTTTATTACAGTCTAGGGTCCAAAGAATTACACGAGATATATTCTTCCTTCCGTATCAAGATTTTAAAAAAAGATCTAATTGCACCACAGATAGAAGTACCCTAGTTTTTTATTTAAATTAGGGTAGAGTACAAGTATTGTGTATGGAAAAACAGATTAGAAATTTTAGTATTATTGCCCACATAGACCACGGAAAGTCTACTTTGGCTGACCGGATGCTTGAGCATACCAAGACAGTTGAACAGCGGAAGATGAAGGAACAAATGCTTGATTCTATGGAGCTTGAGCGAGAGCGAGGTATTACGATTAAAATGCAACCAGTACGGATGCGATATGTTCATATTGGACAAGAATTCCAGCTAAATCTTATTGACACACCGGGCCATATTGATTTCTCTTATGAAGTGTCGCGCGCCCTTAAAGCAGTGGAAGGGGTATTATTACTGGTTGATAGTACTCAGGGCATTCAAGCCCAAACATTGACAACTCTGCAGATGGCAAAGGAACAGGGGTTGACTATTATTCCTGTTTTGACCAAGACCGATATGGGGCATTCTAGGCCTGAGGAAGTAAGTGATTCGGTTATGAAGTTACTCGGCTGTACTAGGAAAGATATCATGTTGGTGTCAGGCAAGACGGGAGATGGTGTACCAGAGCTTTTGGAGGCCATTTGTGAGCGCATTCCTCCACCAAGACCTACCGAACTAGATGCTTATCGAGGACTTATTTTTGATTTTCAATATTCAAATCATCGTGGAGTGATAGTTTTTATGCGTGTGTTTGATGGTGTGGTAAAGAAGGGTGACCAACTACGTTTTGCCGCCAGCGGTAAGACTTTTATTGCCTTGGAAGTAGGAATGGTCACACCAGCGGAGATTCCGGTTGAATCTCTGCAAGCTGGTGAGATTGGTTATATTGTAACTGGTATTAAGGAGCCCGGAGTAGCGACGGTGGGTGATACGTTAATTTTAGAAAAGCGTCCTACTCCGGCTCTGGCTGGATATCAAGAAGCTAAACCGGTTGTATGGGCGTCGGTTTTTCCTGATAGCCAAGACGACTTTACGATTTTGAGACAAGCTCTAGATAGACTAAAGCTCTCTGACTCCTCGCTCTCGTATGAAGAGGAGTCCTCTGGTGTTTTGGGTCGTGGTTTTCGTTGTGGCTTTTTGGGTATGTTACACCTAGAAATTGTGACCGAACGTTTACGTCGGGAATTTGATATAGAAATTATTATTACTGCTCCCTCAATCGCTTACGAGATCACCTATCCTGATGGCCAAATTGAGTCTGTTTATGCGGCTTCACGTTTTCCTGAATATGGTATACATGCTACTGTTCGAGAGCCGTGGCTATTAGGACAAATAATTTCTCCGCCAGAGTATGTGGGTAATATAATGAATTTACTCTTTGACCATGAAGGTAATGTTCAGGAGACCGAAGTATTAACTGACGGTAGAAATTTGGTAACAATTGAAATGCCGCTACGAGAGTTAATGCGTAATTTTTTTGATAAGTTGAAAAATGCTACCAGTGGCTATGCTTCATTATCTTATGAAATCGCTGAACTGAGGCCAGCAAATGTTGTTCGTTTGGATGTTTTGGTGGCAGAAGAATTAATCACGGCTTTTTCTAGGGTAGTGGGTGATAAACGAGCAGATTTTGATGCTAGGGCGACGGTTGATAAATTGTATGATAATCTGCCACGTCAGCAATATGTCACGAAGATTCAAGCTAAAGTACGTGGTAAGATTATTGCTTCACGAACTCTATCAGCTTTAAAAAAAGATGTCACTGGTTATTTGTATGGTGGAGATATTACCAGAAAGATGAAACTTCGTGATAAACAAAAGAAAGGTAAGAAAAAAGCCCTTGAACTCGGTAAGGGTAGAGTAAATATTTCTCAGGAAGTCTTTATGAAGATGATTAAGAGTGACTAATGATTTTAGTCATCTAATTTTGTTTTAGACCACTTAGTTTAGTTCACTACTTGTGAAACTACTTCAGTACCACCCGAGTAGGCGAAAATCATACTGAGAGTAATAAGAATAGCAATTATAGCCCAAACCCACTTAATAATTCCCTTAGCCCGTTTAGAAAATAAAATACTCATATAAATAGATGTTAGAATAGTAACATATGTTTGATTTTCAGCAAAAAAGAAAGATTAGGGCTATCGCTGAGTCGAAAATTATTTGGGTGATTCTACTAGTTTTAGCTTCTTTTGTTTTAGTTAGTACTTTAGAGCGTTATACTATTGCTCGAGATATGGCTGAAGAGAGGGCAAAAGCAGAAATAGAGCTAGAATCTCTAAAAAAACGTCATAGCGAGCTTGAGACTGAGGTTAAGTATTTATCTAATGAAAGAGGTATTGAGGCCGAAATGCGTCGTCAATTTGATGTAGCTCGGGATGGAGAACAGGTGGTGGTTATTGTTGAAGACGTGGCAACGGAAGCCACTTCTACCACTATCACAACTGAGCAAAAACGCCCTTGGTATCGATTTTGGTAGTTTGGTGTTAGAATATACACGATTAAAAAATAATATATTGTACATGGATAAAATAGTTACTATTTATAGCACGCCCGTTTGTCATTTTTGCCACGCCGCTAAAGATTTTTTTACAGTTAATAACGTTAAGTTTACTGAATATGACGTTGCTTCTGATGCTGACAAGCGTCAAGAGATGATAGAAATTACCAATCAAATGGGTGTACCAGTAATCAGAATTGGGGATGATGTAGTCATTGGTTTTGACGAAGGAAAGATTAGGGAGTTATTAGATTTGTAGAGTAAGTTTGTGTCGTAAAAGAAAACACCTAGGTGTTTTCTTTTTTTATCAGAAGTACTATTAACAAGTCAATACTTTCCTGGACGAGTAATAGGACAGACCGACAAAACATAAACCAATCAAGCCAGTTACAACTTCAGGAACATGAACAACTAGATTAGCTAGCATGGCAATAGCTAAACCTAAAATAGCCCAATGAGCACCATGTTCTAGATAGATAAGTGTAGTTAAAGTTTTTTGTTTTACAAAATAAAGAGTCAAAGAACGAACAAAATAGGCACCTATTCCAAGTCCAGTAACAATTATAATAAGATTTGTAGTGAGAGCAAAAGCCCCTACTACACCATCTAGAGAAAAGGCTGAGTCTAAGATATTTAGGTATAGGAATAATGTTAGTCCACCTCCCGCGATGTCAGTAGATTCTATTGATAAGGAGCCGGCTACACCTTCCATAACAATAAAGAGGACTAGACCAATTATACCAGCTATCAAGACAGAACTTTGACTATATTCAGTAAAGAATGAAAGGCTGGTGATGAGTGTGAGAGCGAGAGCAACTTCAATTGCTTCGATTCTACCCCAGCGAACCAAGTGTTTTTCGATTTGTTCAATCCAGTGTAGTTCTTTGGCTTTATTAAAAAAGTATTTCAAAGAAACCATAAGCAAAAATACTCCACCAAAAGCAACAATCGAGCTATGGACACTTTGCAGGAGGTTTCCATAAGCACTTGGGTCATTGAAGGCTAGTTTTGTTATATACCATGGGGAAGTCCAAACAGCTGCACTAACTATGATAATCGGTAAAATAAAGCGAGTGCCAAAAACTGAAAGTAGAATACCCCAGGTCATGAATCTTCTTTGCCAGATTGATGTCATTCTTTCAAGAATTTTGGCGTTTACTACGGCGTTATCGAAAGATAAGGTGATTTCAAGTACTGAGAGAATGATTACCAAAAGTAGGGCACCTAAGCCAGAAAAATAACCTACTAATGAAAAAGCAGAAACTGATATTAAAATTGACCAAAAGAAATGTGCCCGTAATGTTTGTAACATGGCTCCGATTATAGCAATATTTTTTGGCGTTGTAATGCTATTAATACTTAATTTTTAGATAACCGTAAGTTTTAACAATAGTCCACGTCATACTTGTGTGCCCACACCCGGAATCGAACCGAGATCCTCTCCTTAGGACGGAGTAGCTCTATCCATTGAGCTATGTAGGCAATTTTAGTACTCTAGCATAAACTGATAAAGTACTGCTAGAGCTTTGCTATAATATACAGGTATGTACCCAGATAATCAGCAGGGTGAAATTAAGCAACTACTGCAAGAAAATCAGCGGTTATTATTTGAAAACAATCAGATGTTACATCGGATGCGTCGGACAACTATTATTGCGTCATTATTTCGTTTTGTTTCGTTTTTGATTGTTATCGGTTCTATTGGCTATGTTTACTTTACATATGTTCGTCCCAATATTGAATCAATTCAAGCTAAAATATCGACCTTGGAAGCTATGGCATCATCAGATTCGTCCGTGTTTAAGAAGTGGTTCGATAGTATAAAGTCTGGTACATCAGCCGAGTAAATAAGGTTGAAATAAGTTATCAAACAAGCTAGAATAGTGCCACCTGCTTGGGTAGCTCAGTTGGTAGAGCATTTCCCTGAAGAGGAAGGGGTCGGCGGTTCGAGCCCGCCCCCAAGCACAATAAAAGTCGCGAAAGCGACTTTTTGCGTGCTGGGGGGAGTAAGACATTTGAGTGTCTTCTGGGCGGGCTCGAACCGCCGGAACGATGCGAGTTTACGAGCGAGTGAGGTGTGTCCCGCGGCAACACGTATTTTATGAGGAACGAAATAAAATACGTTGGTGACCAGTTGAATCAGCCCGCCACTACACAACAAAGACCCTATGTTGTTCGAAGAGGTTACTCACTTCCCCTGTACTACATTTGATTTAACCTTAAGCTGAGTACTACGATGTTTATCGAGTTTTGGTAAACGAATTTCTAGAAGCCCATGCTTTTCTTGTGCTTCTGCTTCATCTATCACGACTTCTTCTGGGAGTAACAATGTTCTTGAAAAACTTCCCCAAAAAAGTTCGCGATGGAAATAATTGTCGTCGTTAGTTTCTTGGTATTCTTCCCGTACACCACGAATCGTGACCATATCGCGAGTGATAGAAATATCTAAATCGGTTGGACTCACACCAGCTACCAAAGCTTTGATAATAATTGATTCGTTAGTCTGGTACATATCTACTGGCAATTCACCTTCTTGTGGCGTAGTTGGGCTATCCTCAGTCCCATTCCAGTCTTCTGTTTCTTCGTAAGTTTCTTTTCCGTCATCTTCTTCATCACCAAAATGATGATCTTCATCAAGAATGCGATCATAGTCGTTGGCTGGTACGGCTCCGGTTAGTCTCTCTAGGAATGATGGTTTTTTCATGTTTGGTTATTTACGAAGAAGTGGTTTTCGGGTAAATTCTAATAATTTAATTTTTTCAAATAGTAGGAACAGCACTATGATGCCCATCCAAACAAATAGTAGTACTAATAGTACACCATCTTCTTTGCCTGGCTCGGATGCCCTTATTATAAAAAAGTTAAACAATGCATGCAATAAAATAGCAATGAATAACCCAATGGTACCA
The DNA here is from genome assembly GCA_020720815.1 of Candidatus Elulimicrobium sp. Taxonomy (GTDB): domain Bacteria; phylum Patescibacteriota; class Minisyncoccia; order Phycocordibacterales; family UBA918; genus OLB19. Next base: position 10,161 of record DYNY01000014.1, read on the forward strand.
TACACCAGTCTTGCTGTGACCGACTTATAAAAGGAAAAAGCAAGAGCAATACCGATAGTCGCTGAGGCTAGAACATGTAGTAGTGTAGCGCCCAAGAAGCGGAAAGAGCCAGTAACAGCAACTGTAGTATATTCATTTAAAGTTAGAGGGGTGATAATAAATAAGGCGTTTTCAAGAGAGGCAAAACCAAGTGCAATAGCAATTAGATAAATAATAAAGTCGATTGGTTCATCAACTGCTCTATTCCAAAAAATAACCAAAAGGGCAGCAGCATATTTGAGAGTTTCCTCGATAATGACCCAGATAAACATCACATTTGTTCCAGAATAAATATCAATGGCCATTTTTTGTAATGGTAAAGCTAGTGGTACTACTGCCATACCGCCTATAAAAGTGATAGTAATAAGTAGTAGAGGCTCAGGATTTTTTTTATCTTCCCGGAGCCAAAACCAAAGCCAAAAAAGAGCCGGTATAAGACCAAATAGGAAAGCGAAAGCAAAGTCTTTTGAGGCAATATGAAGTTCCATCTAGCTATTGTATCACTAGTAGGTATAAAGAAACCCCCCGCACGCCAATGGTACGGGGGGTTTTTCAAAGCTTAGTATTATCTTGGCCACTTAGCTATCATCAGAAATTTACTATCTTTTAGCTGTGCGGGGAGCCTTTGCCAGATAGTTTCGGTTACGTACGGCATGAAAGGGTGAAGGACTTTTAGTGAAGTAACTAAATAGTGGTAAAGTAGTTTTTGTCGTGATGAGCGCACTGCTCCACCTTGAGCCAGGAGTGGTTTGGATTCCTCAATCACAGTACTGGCAAAATGATCCCAGATGAAGTGGTAGATTCTCTCGGAAGCTAAATCGTAGCGGTCCTTATCCATATTATTGGTAATTTCCAAAATGGCAGGTGTAAGGTATGTTTCTTCAAAATCGTTATCTTCTTTGGTATGTGTGGCTTCGGTCGTGTAATCTTGCGTATTATCAAGTACAAATCGGGTGATATTCCAGAGCTTATTAGCAAACTTTTTGTAGGCGTTTACTTTATCTGGGTCTAGGTTCATATCGGTCCCTGGGGCGTTGTTAACTATGAGACCCATGCGAAGAGCATCGGTACCATATTTGTCTTGAATTTCTTTTGGGGAGATTACATTTCCCTTACTCTTACTCATCTTCCTACCATGCTTATCACGCACCATACCATGGAGGTAGATTTTTTTGAATGGTACATCACCAGTGCGATAGAGACCAAGCATAACCATGCGGGCTACCCAAAAGAAGATAATATCTTTACCTGTTTCCATGACAGAGGTAGGGTAGAATTTTTCAAAATCATTGCTTAAACCACCAAAGTCGGTAGTGGCCAATGGCCATTGGCCAGATGAGAACCAAGTGTCAAAAGTGTCTGGTTCCTCTATTACTACACCACCACACTTAGTACAGGCAGTAATGGTATTATCGAGGTCAACCATACCATGATGACAATCGGTACAGACTTTGGCGGGGATTGGAATACCCCAAGCAATTTGGCGAGCTATGGGCCAGTCTTCAATATTGGTTAGCCAGTGTATAAATACACGTTCGTCTCTTTCGGTCACAAATTCAAATTTTTTATCAGCGAGCGCCTCAAGCGCTTTTTTGGCAAGTGGTTTCATATCAATAAACCACTGTTCTTTAATTTGTGGTTCAATTTCACGGCCACACTTATAGCAACATGGTACAGAGTGTTCATATTTTTTATCAACACGAACCAAAAGGCCTTTGGCATCAAGTTTTTCAACAATCTTCTTACGTGCTTCGCGAATATCCATACCAGCAAATTCACCTGCAACTGGTAATAGTTTGCCTCGCCAGTCAATTATTTGTTCATAGTCCAGATTGTGTCGTTTAGCTATCTCAAAATCAACGCCTGAGTGCCATGGAGTGATGGTCATGACGCCGGTACCCATCTCAGGGTCACCGGCCTCGTCTTTTATAACTGTGGCGGTAATCGGTCCGTTTATCCATTCTAATTCTATTGTTTGACCATGGGTGAAGTCTTTATAACGCGCATCATTTGGATGCATTACTACATATTTATCACCAAATTTTGTTTCTGGTCGCGCGGTACCAATTACAAATGGTCCATATTGGAAATAATAGAATGGATCAACTCTCTCCTCATGTTCTACTTCGAGGTTCGAGAATGAAGTTTGATGTTTTGGACACCAATTACTAGAGCGAGCACCACGATATAGTAGCCCGTCAGTCTCTAGTTGTTTGAAGGTTGCGTAGACAATTTTCTTTACTCGATCGTCAAGTGTGAAGAGAGATCGTGACCAATCGCACGATGCCCCAAGTTGTCGCAACTGACTTTCCATTAAGGATTTGTTGGAAAGTGTGAAGTCAAGAATTTCCGCATAGAGTTCTTCACGGGTGAGGTCAAAGCGAGAGCGGCCTTCTTTTTCTAGTTTCTTTTCATATACTACTTGTGTTTCAAATCCAGCATGATCTGCTCCTGGTATCCAGAGTGTCTTTTTGCCTTGCATGCGAGAATAACGGATCATTATATCTTCTATTGTCACAAATAGGGCGTGTCCAGCATGAAGACTGCCATTGGCATTTGGTGGTGGCATAACTATCGAAAAAGTTTCGGCATCTGTCTTGGTGACACCTTTTTCGATACAGACATCAGGATTGAAATAACCACTGTCTTCCCACGCCTTATATATATTGTCCTCGTGCTCCTTTGGTTCGTAGGGTTTTAGAAAAAGATCGGGTATGTTTGATTTTGTGTCAGATGATTCGCTCATAAAATATGCTGTTACTTAGGACTCGTACTTAAATAAGATGGATAGATTCGTGCTTAATCTTTGCCCAGATTTGCTTTGGCGCGGAGTGTCCAAAATATGAAACGTATCGAGATACGGTGAGTATTTTGGACATGAGCACGAAGCAAAGATGAGTAAAAATTAAGTGCAGGATTGTTCATGTTATTTAAGTACGAGTCCTTACCGAATAGTACCATACTGAGCCATTATTTGAAGCTCTGGCCAGATTAATTTAAGACTGGCCAAGGACTTTATTACCATCGGCTTTGATAGTTTCAGCAAACTCCTGTGGGGTGAGGGAAGTGTCTAGATGGGCATGACCAGCCAAGCCAATCATTACACTATTATCAGTGGAAAGACTGAGTTCCGGTAGATAGGTTTTAATATCGGGAAATAATTGTGGGGAAGAGAGTGAATTAATCGCGTGTCTCAGTCTCTTGTTAGACGCCACCCCTCCACCCAGGATAACTGACTTAATTGAATATTGTTCAATAGCGGTTTTTAATTTCTCCGTTAAAACAGTGACTGCTGCATCTTCAAAGTCTCTCGCCAGGGCTTGTTTTTGTTCCAACAAAAGTACTTGGTCAGCAATTGCATAAAGAACTGCAGTTTTTAATCCAGAGAAAGAAAAATCTAAATCTTTAGAGTGTAGCATTGGTAGGGGTAGAGTAGCGAAAGGTGGGAGATTAGCTTGACGAGCCTCGTCAGCCAAGCGTCCGATTTCTGGTCCACCCGGGTATGGTAAACCTAGTAGACGCGCTACTTTATCAAAAGCTTCACCAACGGCGTCATCTCTGGTTTGGCCAATTTTTTCGTAATGGCCCCATTCTTTTATTAGAATAAGCTCGGTGTGTCCGCCAGAAACAAGTAGGGCTACGGCCGGGAATTGTAGGCCGGCCAAATGGTGACCATCGAAAATAGAAGCCAAAATGTGTCCCTCCATATGATCGACGGGAATAACGGAAGCGTTAGTTAAATAAGACAGAGCTTTAGCAAAATTTATCCCTACCCAAAGGGCTGGTTCTAGGCCTGGACCAGTGGTGACTGCGATAACATCAATCGGTGGCCGACCAAACGATTGATAGAAAGAAATAACTTGATCAGCTAGTCCGTTCTCTCGCGAAAGTAATTCGTGCACCCGTGCATGCTCACCTTCGTTTAAAGATGGTGTAAAACCAGCTGTAATTTTTGCTTCTTTTAAGGCCATTTCGAGCATTGGAACAATTGTGGCGATATGTTCTCTTTTGGCTACGGCCGGAAATACACCACCAAACTCACGATGGATATCAATTTGGGTGAAGAGGGCATTGCCGATTACTTCATAGGTAGCAGTGGGGAAATCACCAACTGCTTCAATGATACTAATTGCAGTTTCGTCACAACTTGTTTCAATCGAGAGGATAATCATGTTCTTCGCACTATACAAGAGAAGTGGGTAGGTGTCTATATTTATTTAGGTTATTTGGCTGTGATAGACATAATAATTGTCTGATACAAGTCCTGGTGATAAATGCAAAATCTCCTTAGTCAAAAAACTAAGGAGATTTAATATAGTGTCCGATACAGGACTTGAACCTGTGACCTCTACAATGTCAATGTAGCGCTCTACCAGCTGAGCTAACCGGACAATGGCAAAACAATGACAGTATACCTAAAGTGTTTTATAAGTCCAATATCGTTTATTATTAAGGCATGAGTATTTAACCACAAAAAATTTTACACAAGAAATTTTTTCGTTACCTACTAAACTTACTACGTTCACTGCGGAAGCGGAGGGATTTGAACCCTCGATTGGGTTACCCCAATGCCGGTTTTCGAAACCGGTGCCTTCAACCACTCAGCCACGCTTCCATGTGCGTGCTATACTAGCACCATTAATATTCAGTATCTAGTTTTATGCTTAAAGTTGGTAGAAAAGCGCCATTATTTACGCTTCAAGATCAGAATAAAGAAACCCAGTCACTTAAAACTTATTTAGGAAAGTGGACTCTAATCTATTTTTATCCTAAAGACGATACACCAGGCTGTACAAAGGAGGCTTGTACGATCGCTGAAATATACAGTGATTTTAAACGTCTAAAAGTAACAATTTTCGGAGTGAGTAAAGATACACCAAAGTCACACAAAAAATTTGCCGATAAATACAATCTTCCGTTCATTCTACTTTCAGACCCGACTGGTGAAATGATAGAAAAGTATGGTGCCTTGGTAGAAAAATCAATGTTTGGTAAAAAATATTTAGGTATTGATAGAGTTTCCTACCTATTAAATCCAGAAGGTAAAATTGCAAAAGTTTATTCAAAAGTTGATCCAGCTAGTCACGCTTTGGAACTCATCAAAGATATAAAAGTCCTACAGAGAGAAGCTAAAAAGTTAGCGTTATAGATAAGGAAAAGGGACAATTATTTAACATTTTATGACCCATTGAAAATGTGTTTTTCCTATTCAAGAGTAGAGTGCTCAAAATAATCAGATTTTGACGTGGTTTGCTCACTATAGGATACACCTAAAAAGTTGCTAACTGCTAACAAATAAGCGGGCGCCAAGATGATTTTCCTGCAGGCTGTAATAAAGCACTGGGATTTGACCAAATTGTATCGCCAATGTGAACATAAGAATTATTTGAAAGTATAAGAGTTAAAAATATTGGTGAAGTTGCTCGGTCATTTGAATTTATAGTTTTTCAAAATGTTGGTTTGGGAACAAATCTAAACATAATGCTCGTGACTTCTGAGATTTTGTATGAGTCGGAATGTGAACCAAAGAGAGTTTTTCTTACCAAACTTATCTTGTCTATGCTCTTATCAAAAGTAATTGTATTTGTTCCTTTTACTATTGAGAAAGCTGTACTAAATAAAATAATGAGAAGACTAGCAGGAATCCATATTTCATGTGGGATAAAAAAGCTTAATATAATTGAACTAAACCCGATTACAAGGAGTGTTATTGCTAATATAGATACCCAAAGGTAAGGTTCATGCAGCACAATTATTTTATCTGTCTGCGTTACTCCTTTTTCTAGCCGAATTTCCTTGAGATTTTTACCCAATTTTTTGGCTTCATCTTCCATATATAGAGTATATCAGACTTGTTGTGTTTTACTACAACAAAAGCAAGTCATACTGTGACTTGCTTTTGTTTGCTGGTTTCGATGCTTCTCGAGTGCTCAAACCAGCTCTCTCTCTTTGGTGAAGAAATACTAACCCTGGCTCGAACTTACTTTGAACAAAGCTAGCAACGTGCCGGAGCGCGTGGTGGCTTTCTGCTTCTGCATACGCATTGGGGTGCGTGGTGGTGCGGATTACGCCTCGGGGCGCGCTCGATACCTCGCACGCAGCAACCGCAAAAATTCCTTACCATTCTAAAAGCGGAAGGGGGTGCAAGGGGAGGCCGCCAAAAAGATGAAAGGAAATTTTTGGTTTGCTCGCCACTACGACCTTCGAAAAAGCTCATTCAAATCTCCATCTATTTGAGAGCTTTTCATTTCGTTTTTTTACGGTCTTGTGGATCCCGAGGCGCTTCGCGTGCTGGAGTGTAGTGGGGTATATCTACTCACGCTCACAAACCCACCAAGCACCTCGCATGGGCACGCTCGCATTCGCTCACGCAACCTGCTCGGTGCTGGCGGGTGTTCGCTTTGTGGTTGCTCCTTAATTTGCTGTATAATATCCTTAACATGAAAGAAAATCAGTTTGAGACAATTAAGCGCATAGACGATAACGGCTCAGAATATTGGTCGTCACGTGATTTGGCGAAGGAGCTAGAATATCCTGACTATCGTAAGTTTCTTAATGTTATTGACAAGGCAAAAATCGCCTGTGAAAACAGTGGGCAAGTTATCAACAACCATTTTGTCCACATGGACGAAATGGTTGTTATTGGTTCTGGTGCTGAAAGGTCAATTGAAACCATATATTTATCACGCTATGCGTGCTATTTGATTGTCCAAAATTCAGACCCAACAAAGGTAGTGGTTGCAAAAGGTCAAACTTACTTTGCAATTCAAACCCGTCGCCAAGAAGCCGCTGACACATTAGTGGAAGACAATAAGCGCGTTTTTCTACGGGAGGAGATGAAAAAGCACAATACTAGTCTCATGCAGGCGGCTTCAATGGCTGGTGTAGAAAGCTTTGCTATTTTTCAGAATGCTGGTTACAAAGGTTTATATGGTGGTCTAACGATGCAAGATATTCACAAACGAAAGAAACTGAGTAAGTCACAGCAGATTCTTGATCACATGAACAGCGAGGAGCTTGCAGCAAACTTGTTTCGAGCGACTCAAACTGATGCAAAAATTAGACGGGAGAATATAAAAGGCGAAGGTAATGCTAATCTCGCCCATTTTGAAGTTGGTCAAAAAGTTAGAAATACTATTGCAAATATAGGTGGGACAATGCCTGAGAACTTGCCGGTAGTTGATAGTGTCGGGAAAGCAAAGACTCGTATTAAGAAGGAAGAGAAAAAGCGATTAAAATAAAAGAAAAATAAAACGCGCTCGCGCCGCCAGCTTGTTGTCCGCTCAGTTTGTAGAGGCTACTTTTTCTGTGAACCAAGTAATACGAAAAGAAATACTTTGTAGTACATAAATTGTACTAGTATTGACCATAACATGACCAACAAGACTATATAGATAATACCTTGCGCGTAGTAAATCCAGTTTTCTTGGTATGCAACAATAGAATAATCCTCGTCGCATATTTCTTCTTTTAGATCATCAGAGGAATATCCACTAAGAGTATAAAAGTCACCATTTTTTGAAAAGCACCCAACTTTCTCATTATTTTGGATTACAAAACTAGAAAACGATGGTTTTTCAGAAAGACGTTTTGCAACATCTTGTGACATTCCTTCTGATCTATAAGTGTTGTATTGTTTCTCCTGAGCCTCGGAAAGGTTACCTGAACGTACGGAAATATAATCCCCCAAGCTTTAATTATTGTGATATTAAAAGATTGTTCAGATACGAGTTCATTATTTTCAAAATGTTCGATTGAAGCTAAACCAGCAACAGCTAGCAGTAGAGTGATATATAAGACAACAAAGAGTCGGTGCCACCATTTTTCTTTAAGATTTATATCAACTCTTTTGAAAATCAAGAAGGGATTTTTCATAATTTTGTTATTAGTATTGAACCTCAAAATTTAAGGTTGAAAAAGATATATGCGCTAATGCATTTCCGTAACTAAGTGATCTATCGCTAGCACTGCCTCGCCAAACCTTTGGAAGGTACCCCCAAATTAAGACACCTTTTCTAAGTCTTTTAATGATACCTCAAGTTTATACATCTTGCGATTCAAAGAGTCGAAGTGCGATAGATTCAATCCGACTTCCGTTCCATGAGTCAGAGAGAATACTGTTAGCAAAGCGAAGCGAGATAATGTTTTCGATGGCATCTTTGGCGAGGTAGTGATCAATACGGTATATCTGGTCTTCGGTAAACAATTCACAGAGTTGCTTTTCTAGTTGCTCAGCAGTCGTGAGGTCGCTTCCAAAAGGTTTCTCCACCAAAATGCGTGACCATGAGCCAACGCCATCACAAAGCGTCATCGCATCACTTTGCTTCAGTTTCTCAAATATTTCACTGTAGAGGTTTGGTGGTACGGCAAGATAGAAGAGTTTACTTGTACACTGCCCGATGCTTGTGTCGAATGCGAGTAGTTCTTGTTTGATTCGGCCATATGACACATCGTCACTGAAGCCTCCTGATGCAAAACGTATGTGCGAACAAAATGTATCTAGTGTATTTTCATCGCTTTCGGGTAGTTTCGAGAGAATACTTTCATGGATAAATGATTGATACTCCTAGTGTGACAACTCTTTACGCGAGAGACCGATAATCACAAATGAATCGGGAAGCATTTGCCTTGTATAGAGGTCAAAGAGGGTGGGAAGTAGCTTGGTTTCTGCTAGATTGCCTGTACCACCAAAGATGACGATGGCTGTCGGGTTGTTGTATCGCTGTGTCATGTGACTATGATACACGGCAGACTTGCCTTCGGATACACCCACATGTTATTATTTAAGTAATCACGCAAGTAATAAAGTATTATGTTAGAAAAAAACAAGATTGATCAAATAAAAAAGCGTCTCGATGCATCCGAGGATGACGCCATCCTCGCTGAAGTGTTCAAACTGCTCGGCGACAAGAGTCGCTATCGAATCGTTAAGGTGCTCACCGAAGAGGGTGAGCTATGTGTTAGCGACCTCGCTGCCGTCCTCGACGCTTCTATGTCTGCTGTATCTCAGCACCTACGAGTCCTTGAAATGTCAGGACTCGTCATGGGCGAGAGGATGGGACAAATGATGTGCTACAAGCCCCTCATGGACCATCCGAAGGTCAAGGCGATTATTAAGTTAATGCAATAATTTTATGAAGACTGTACATATCTATTCATCACCCACGTGCCACTTCTGTCACATGGCAAAAGACTTCTTTGCTAAACACAATATTGTGTTTACTGATCACGATGTCGCAACTGATCCCGGCGCCATCCAAGAAGCAATTGCAAAATCAGGTCAGATGGGAGTTCCTGTCATCGATGTTGATGGCAAGATAATCGTTGGATTCAACGAGTCTGAATTACGCACATTACTTAACATTGCATAAATTATTTCTATGAAATCATCACTACCAATCATTATCGGTGTCGTTGCATTAGTTGTTGGCATAGGTTACTTTGCTACACAAGATAAGGGAGCAAGACAGGACTCAGTAGCGAACACTAGTACGGAAACGAAAGAACTAGATAATGCACTGCCCACTGCAAACGAAACTGAGACTGTTTCGCCTGAGGCAACTGATACTCAAGTCGCATCTGCGGGCACGTATCTTCCATACAGTGCTGGTGCAGTTGCAACGAGCAATGCCGACCACATCCTTCTATCATTCAGTGCTACTTGGTGTCCAAGTTGTCGAGCACTTGATGCTGACATTGTTAAAAATGCCGAGAGTATTCCAGAAGGAGTAGTTATCTACAAAGTCGATTACGACACATCAGCTGAACTGAAGCGGAAATATGGTGTGACGACACAACACTCAATCATCGAAATTAACAAAAGTGGCGAAGCACTTAGTACCATCTCACACCCACTCACCCTTAATGCGTTACTAGCAACAATCAAATAATTTCTTCATGACACTGCTTCTTGTCTCATTCATTGCTGGTGTGTTGACGGTTCTTGCACCGTGTATTCTTCCGCTCTTGCCAGTGGTGATTGGAAGTAGTGTTGGGGCACGGAGTAAGGCAACACCATTCATTGTCATTGGTTCGCTTGCGGTCTCAATCTTTCTTTTCACCTATCTACTTAAAGCATCGACTGCACTGATCACCATTCCGCAGTATGTGTGGGGGTATATCTCAGGAGGAATTTTGATTGCGTTTGGATTAATACTCGTATTTCCAGAAATCTGGGAGTGCATGCCCTTTGTCGCCAAAACAAGCATTGGTGCAAACCAGCTTGTTGGTGCTGGATACCAAAAGAAGAGCGTCTGGGGCGATGTACTCATCGGTGCGGCACTCGGACCAGTATTCTCTACCTGTAGTCCAACATACTTTGTCATTCTAGCGACAGTGCTACCGGCAAGTTTCTTCCTAGGTACCGTATATCTTCTCACCTACATTGCAGGGCTAGTCTCAATACTCACTCTGATTGCACTCCTTGGACAGCGCTTCACAAGCAAACTCCAGTTTGCGGCTGATAGTAGGAGTCCATTGAAACGAGGTATTGGAGCACTATTTCTGATTGTTGGGCTTCTCATCGTGAGTGGCTACGATAAGAAGTTGGAAACGTGGGTACTAGATCGAGGCTACACCGATGGTATTCTCAACATCGAACAAAAACTCCTTGAGCAAAACACTATGAACAATACACAAGATGAAACCTCTCAAAAAGGTGAACCTACCATCAACGTACCTTCCGCACTCGCTCGCAGTTTCAAAGAGACTGATTTCAGCAAGGCAGATCCGAGACTTGAAGGTGCAATCTCTGGTGGGCCATCAAAAAATGGTATCCCAGCGATTGATGCACCAGAGTTTGTGCCCCTCAAAGACTACAAGCGCTCTGACGGTGTGCAGGCTATCGTACTCGTGGGTAAGGAGGCGACAAAAGTCTACCCATATAACATCCTCACGTGGCATGAGATTGTAAACGATGAGATTGACGGGGTACCCGTTGCAGTTACATTCTGCCCACTCTGTGGGAGTGCCATTGTCTTTAATCGCACCCTGCCCGACGGGACAGTAAGTACATTCGGTGTAAGCGGTTCGCTCCTTGAAAGCAACATGATCATGTATGACCGCAAAACTGAAAACCTTTGGCAGCAAAGCACGGGCGGTACACTAGCAGGTTCATTCTATCCAGCCGAACTTACCCGCGAGTCATTCCAACTTTTAAGTCTCGGTGACGTGCGTAAAACATACCCTAATGCACAAGTCCTAAGCGAAAACACCGGTCACGGCCGTGACTACGCACGAAACCCGTATGCAGGATATGAGTCTGATGATCGTTTTGTCTTTGACCCAAGCAATCTTGATACTTCATTTGCCCCCAAAACCATCATGGCGGTATTTCGTGATGGAGACACCACCTTTGCTTCACCATGGCTTGCTCTTCGCGAAGCTGGATCAATTGAGCGCGAGCATAATGGCATCACGTACACACTCACGGTCACTGACGGAGGTGAACTCTCTATCGCTGACAGTAGTAGCAACGCACACCCTTTCTACTTCGAGATGTGGTTTAGCGTAGCCGTACAACATGGTACCGATTTAGTAGTTTTAAAATGAAATAGTATGTCAGATCAAGCTGTCTGCGATCTTTGCAAGAAGACATTAGGTGATTTAGGAGAACCATGTGAACACTGGTGTGGCGAAGATTTGGCAACTGACGAAACAGAAACAACACATGAAAAACAAACTGACACTTAAAAACACTCTCGGTCCACTCTGGATCATCGCCATTTTAGGTGCCGTCTATTACTACATCACTGTCGGAGTATCCGTTGATGATATTCGCGGTTACTTGGGAGGACTAGGAATATGGTCAGGAGTCGCATTTATTATTGCCTACACGGTACGACCACTCGTCTTCTTCCCAACATCCATCATGACACCACTATAAGCTGTCTTATTCGGTCCAGTCATGGGTTGGATATACACCTATATCGGCGAAAACTTATCTGCCACCGTTGCCTTCTTTGCTGCTCGCTACTTTGGGAGAAAGTTTGTGAAAGAGAATGAGAACGCTTTTATCAAAAGGTATGATGAAAAACTTCGTTGCTGCGGATTTGAAACCGTGTTTATGCTACGACTGATTCCACTTTTTCCGTTTGATTTTGTGAACTACGCATCCGGCCTTTCGGCTATCCGTTACCGAAGCTACATTAGCGCAACCTTGCTTGGGGTTATTCGTGGCCTCACTGCGTACATATTTCTCGGCGGATCACTCACGAATCCGTATTTACTTATCCCAACAGTAATTCTCTTTGTGCTTATTTCGTGGGTAGCACATCGACACCATAAGAAGCAGATGTCTGAAGTTACTAAAATGAAATGAGTGCACCAGGGTGTCCATGGGAGAATGGGTATCAGGAATCATTCTATAAGGGCTTTAAGCTCGACTTAGGTGACCCTAATCGCTTCGATACTCTAGGTGAGTTAGTGGCGGAGATATATAAAACAATTGGCTACTATAACCAAAGACGGATTCACTCCGCTTTCAAGCTACCACAGGCGGTGTTTGCGCAACAATATCAACTTGAGGTATCATTAAAAGACTTAGAAAAGGTGTCTTAATTTTGTGGTACCTTCCAGTAGGAGCTGGCTACGATATTGTTTCTTTCAATGGACTTGAGTCTATGGTGCTAGATAGGCTCATAGAGGTCAAATCTTTTTCTGGTACTCCGAGTTTTCACTGGTCACGAAATGAAATAGATGTGGCTAGATTTAAGAAGGAGCAATATTTTATATATTTGGTTGATAGAGAGAAAATGAGTGAGGAAAGTTATATACCGACAATTATCCAGAATCCCTATGAAAGCGTATTGGAAAATGACATTGAATGGAATAAAAGAGTCGATAGCTATTTTATTGTGAAAAGCTGAAATAATTCATAAGTTTAGTAGGTATAAAAATAGTTCCTTTCGGAGCTATTTTTATACCTTTTCGTGCTAGCATGAGTATGTGATGAAATCATATCCTTTGCTCTAACTTTCTTTCAATCACTGCGTGATT
>DYNY01000003.1 GCA_020720815.1 Candidatus Elulimicrobium sp.
CCTAGTATTATTAATTGACTTTAGAAAGGGTGTGCCATTTTTGGGGTACCTTCCAATATTGGATGAAGTACCAGCTTGGCTTGTTAATGATTCCTCTGGTGGCTTTTACGACGAGACAGAAACAGGTCTTTCCTTAATCGAATAATCAATTGTTAATGATTATTCGATTAAGCTGCATAAGTTCTCCATTAGTGATACTTTTTGGTATGTTACTGATAGGGGAGTGATTGAGGCGGAGAATTACTTGGTCGCTATCTCGATTTACTTAGTGTTGGCCTAGCTAGATTGGCTTTGACTGGGCTGGCTTCTTATATTGGGGTATGATGAGATAATGATAAAGGCATTTATAGGTATATTTTTAGTAGTGGTATTTTTTAATGCTACCATTCCAGCCTTAGCCGCAGTTTCCTCTAGTGATACCGCCAAAACAGAACAGCAGATTGTTCTATTGCAACAAATCAAGCTCCTGCTTCAAGAAGTACAAAGACTCCAGTCTTTGTTGAAGGAAAAATCAGATGAGTTGAGTGACTTAAGTAGGCAACCATACCAGTCGGTATTTTTTGACCGGTCGTATGAAGCCATCTACTTTGTGAATGGTGGGATGTTGCGACCAGTTACTCATTCCGATTTTATTCGTCCTGTCGACTATAAGCTATTTAACTTGCTGAAAGCGGTTATTGGGGAAGGGGTGGTCAACCACAAGGTGAGCGAATGGCGAGTTTTTAATGATGATGTGGAAGACCTAGGCGGCTTTGTTGAGCTGATAGTCGGTACCGATGACTGGATCTTTGGGGTTAATCGAGCACAGTATGAGACCAATGATTTGAACAGTACTCGCTCTTTTGCCAATTTATTTATTCATGAGTACGCCCACCTGCTTTTGTATAATCAGCCAGAGTTTACTCAAAAATACACCAATCAATTTTGGACTAATTCTGACCAGCGCCACCAAGCCTATGTGGCGCATGTAGGTGAGGAGAAAAGATTTTCTGTCTTAACTCAATACTTTGAAGCTAACTCAGATAGGTTCGTCAGCGATTATGCCACTCTCTCGCCAGATGAAGATTTGGCCGAGACTTTTGTCACCTTTGTGCATGAAGAAAGGGGAAGAGGTACAACGTTGCGCGAAGAAAAAATAAACGCGTTTTATAGCCTGCCCGAGTTTGTATCAATCCGAAATACTTTGCGAAATAATCTTAAAAAGTTGGGTGTATTGGATTAAGAAGGAGGGTTTTTGCTACGTCTTGACAGCGGGTATATAATATAGTCGTAGCATATTGCCATAACTTATTAGTTAAGTATAAAAATACTATGTCACTAATAAGATGGGAACCATTTGATGAGTTTGATCGCTTCTTTAGGGAGGTACAACCGCTCGTACCAAATCGCCAGAATTCGATGGGCTTTGATATGGCAGTGGATGTTTATGAGGATGGGAAAGATATTGTGGCGGAAATGAATGTACCAGGACTAAAAGGTGAAGATATCGATGTTGAGGTTGAGGATAGTTATTTAAGGATTTCTGGGCGTCGCGAAGAAGTGCAAGAAAAGAAAGAAAAAAATCATTATGCTAAAGAGATTCGTCGCGGTTCTTTTGAAAGGGTAGTGCAGCTACCCGATGCAGTAGAGCAAGAAGCAGTGAGTGCGCAGTACAAAGACGGTGTACTAAAAGTCGTCATGCCTAAACGAGAAAAGACTGCTGACAAGAAAGTAAAGGTACAAGTGCGGTAGAGGTAAAATTATATAACCTAGAAACAAAGTTGCGCCCTAAAGGCGCAACTTTGTTTCTACTAGTCTAGACCAAGTATTCCTTTAAATTTACTCCAGGTACTAGCCGAAGCTTTAGTTTTGGCTTGTATTTCTCTATTAGAATAACCAGTATTGGGTCCAACCACCGCTTCTCCTTGTGGCAGGTCTGTATACCCATTTATCATTTTAGCATCATAAATTGATCCAGTAATTTCTCCATGTGGTTGAGGTTTGCCGAGGATTCCTTCTGTTGGTCTTACACTAGCTAGATTTGAGTCTCGATTACCAGCGTATAACCTTTCAGTTGTTGCCTCTTCATCAAATCTAGTATTTTCCCAACCAGTTTTTGTGTGGTCTTTTAGTTCTAAACCAGCCGACAACTCATCCAGCATTTCCTCATTTAAAATTACTTCTTTTCTTTCAATGCCCTTGGCTATTACATCGGTTGTACTGAAAGGCTCGTTAGCAGCTTCGTTTCCACCTGATTTTATTAAGTAGTCTACAAATTTTTTATTTTCAAGTTTTATGTCAGGCAAAGAATCATTACCATGTTCGTCCCAGTTATAAACGGGCCCATCTTTTTTTGCCCTACCTTCAATGCTCATGATTTATTGGCTTATATTTTAATTTAATTACATTTTACACGATTTTGACAAAAATTGAACAATGAATTACAGCTAACGCACCAAGGCGTGCTAAAATCTAGCAATGGAAAGAAAACTCATTTGGCTTGGCCTGGCCGTCGGATCTGCTGTCGGCGGATATATACCGATGTTATGGGGGGACCCTGCCTTCTCAATGTCTTCTGTGTTGTTAAGTGCTGTTGGTGGAATATTAGGGATTTGGCTTGGTTACCGTCTGGGTAGATAAAGACGAAAACTTTTATTTTAAATAAATAAAGGCCCAGGTCTTAGCGTGCTAAACGCTAGTTTCCTGGACCCTTGTGACCAACCTGGTCAATGAATCACTTCTTCCGCATCAGCTCCGTGACCGGCTCGATCTTACCGGCGGTGAGGCTGAATACGGAATAGCGGTCCTCGTCACCGGCCTTGGGGCACATTGCGAGCGTACCGCTGTTGAGGCCGTGGTCGCGCAATGCACGGATGCCGTCCATGTTGGCCACCACGATGACTTCCTCCATCTCGCCCTTGACGGGAACCGTCAGAAACGAAATGGATTGGGGAGCCATTTTTGCCGTGTTGGTGTGGGACAGAGAAGGTTCTCTGGTCACCGCGGTGACCGCTTGGCGAACCTTCCTCGCGCCATCCTTCTTCACCATGAAGGATTCAATCAGTTCCCCGACCTCACCCGTCTTGGTGTTGTAGGAAGTGACGGAGATGCAGAAGGCGCCGTGTCCGAGCATCAGCCACTCATCGCCGACGACCGGATAGCCGTGACGGCGATCGCCCGAGAGGGTGTGTGCGAAGATGCGCTTGCGACCGGCGATTTCCGCCCGCTTGGCATCCCGCTCCGCTCGGCGCTTGGCACGCTCTTTTTCAGCGACAGCTTCTTCTTCCATCTTGGCCGCTTGACGTGCTGCGGTCAAGGTTTTGTTGATGGCTGTGCGAAGTGTTGCCTCGCGTTGCGACCAAATTGGCTCGAGGCCCTCGGCCTGCGCGATCAGTTCCTTCAGTGCGACGAGGTCCTTCAACTTGCGACCGCCGATGGATTCACCACCGATGCGTTGACGATGGGAGAGATCCCGTACAGGCACCACTTCGCAGAGGCTCTGCTTGGTCGAGATCATGATGACGAGTTCGTCACCGACCTCGCGCAGAAACGCCATCCCGGCAAAACCGTAGTTCTTGTACTCCTTTCCAAAGGACCACATTTCCTGGCCGTCAAAGACGACTTGGGCAGGGAGGAACTCGGCATGAGGAGCGGCACGCGGAGATCTCAACTGCTCGATCCTGAAACCCTCGAAGAGGGTGGTTTGCAACTGAAAACCCTTGCTGTCGGTCTTCTCATCGATGATTCGTTTGTTCAAAAGTGGTGAGAAATGCCCTGCGTAAGAGATTTGTAATTCAGGTAGTGCCCAATCTGTACCTCTTACTTTTCCTCGGCAGTTTTTAGCACCACAATGACAATCCCAACTTGATATGTAGTCTTCTCGTGCTTCCCAGAGGGCATAGTCAGCTAAAAGCTCTTCACCAATAGAAATGTTTCTCCGTGCAATAAGGGTGAAGGCGTCGTCCATCCACACATTTGGGTCGCATGAGTGATTGATAAAGTATGTATCATCTTCACCTCTATCCTCTACACTGTATAAGTCATTGTCCCATTGCAGTATGAGTTTTTCTTCTTGCACTGCACGCTCAGCTTCTTCCTTATGTACATATTTACCACCCCACACAAGCACTTTCTCACCTAAACAGATTGGACTTGTTGCAAACATTCCCTTACCACCAATCTCGGAGGCTTTGATTTCAATGTTTGGATGTATCCAAGACTGCGTAGGTATCATAAAAACTACTTAGAATACACACTTTGGGGTACCTTCCAATAGGTTACTTTGCAGTCTCAGTCGGGAATGTATCAGAGCAGGTGGTCAAAGAATACCTGGAACATCATTTCAGCGACGAGGATGAAGCTGATGATGCGTTCAAGATACAACCCTAACGTTTGACTTCAGTCAGCGAAGCACTCTGTGCGCTTCAGCGCACAGAGGTTGAAATTTTTAATAGTATGTACTTAGATACATTATGAGTTCATAAGTGGAAAGAGGTAAGCATACCCTTCTTTTTCCATATTACTTTGTGAAATAAAACGGAGTGATGCAGAATTCATACAATATCGCTTACCACCCCTATCTGCTGGCCCATCATCGAACACATGCCCGAGATGTGAGTCAGCAAAGCGCGATCGGACTTCAGTTCGCTTTGTAAAGAGTGTACTGTCTTTGTGTAGCACAACTGCGTCATCCGTAATCGGTTTTACAAATGACGGCCACCCGGTGCCAGAGTCATATTTATCCTTTGAGAAATACAACGGTTCCCCCGATACAATGTCTACATAGATTCCCTCAACATCATTCTTATCATACTCGTTCTTAAATGGCGTTTCGGTTCCATCCTCTTGTGTCACCTCATACTGAATTGATGTGAGGCGAGCACGAAGAACTTCAGGGGAAGGCTTCATAAAACTTTGCCAAGAGTTTTCTTTGGAAGTTATAGTACTTGATCCTGGTTCAGTCCATATACTCGGAGTAACAAACGTATTTGCGGAATCGCCCCAATATTTTTTAATAAATGTATCTCTTCCTGAGGCAGTGCGATATAAGTTGTACCGAACTGGATTCTTCTCAGAATAATCTTGATGATATTCTTCAGCTGCCCAAAATGGTACTCGCGGAGTGACCAGAAGCGGCAATGGATTAGGAAATGTACGAAGTGCATCAACCGTGTCAATGATCCGACGTGCTTCAATCTTTTCGATATCATTTTCGTAGAATATTGCTGGTGCATATTCTTTTCCTCGATCACCGAAGGATCCTTCCGCGTCCGTTGGGTCACCGTGTTTAATGATATGTTCGACGAGGTTCCCAAATGTTAGGGTATTTGCATCATATGTTACCAACACTACTTCACGATGACCACCTTCCTCATAATTCTTATAGGTAGGATTCTCGGTAGACCCGCCCGCGTATCCCGACACTACATCAATAACCCCTGTAACTTCTTCAAGATCATGCTCCACGCACCAGAAACATCCGTTTGCAAGTAGAGCAGTCTTTTTCGACATCTCGTAATTTTGTTGTCCTGTGGTGGTGCTAGGAATTGGTATTTCGGCGGACTTGCTCATGTCATCACCGTCTTGCATAGAATCTTCAACACTCAATTCGTTTGAAGTTAATCCACTAATACTAATGTCCGCGTAGTTAAACAAAACACCAAACTGTTTACACCACGTCATCACGTATTTATAATCAGAAATATCTACCTCTGCAGGAATAATGTAGTTGATATTACCCTCTGTGCCACGTAGCTCCCCAAGACTCACAAACTCCTTACCTTCAAGATCTTTGCTTAAATATACAAATAAATCTGGGCCATTGATTGTCTTGAAATTTTCATAACAAATAGTTTTTCCTTCCGGAGAATCAATGAGTCTTACGGTTCCTTCAGCTGGATGCCCAACTGTACCCATAACAGGATAGCTCTCAACAATCATGACCTCGTCTTTACTACTAGAAACACTTAGCATTACTGGGGCTTCTTCGTTAAGTGTAACTGTTTTAAAGGTTGGAGAGATGGTGTAATAACCAAAACCGATGAGCACCGTGGCGACGACTGCAATAATTATTTTATTTAACATATACTAATAAGTATATACAAAACAAGGAGAATGTAAAGTTAACTTTACATTCTCCTTAGAGGATAACTCTTTTTATCGATTTTTGTCGCTCCAGATGCGCGTAGCAATCTTTGCAACAATCATCACGACCAGCGAAACAACGAGCCACGGGTCGACGGTATGTGTATACCCCTCTACAACAATACCCAGAATGAGAAGAGCAGAACCTGCAAGAAATGCGTTTCTCCCCGCAAGGGTCTCATGCACAGCATCTCGTTCGTCAACAGTCTTCTCACGTAAAATAAAACTTGCAAATATTCCAAAGAGTACTAGTGTGAGAACAAGCATACCCACAACCATCATGTCGGGCATCCAAAAGTCAAAAGGATTGAGAAGTAGCACAGCAATAAGTATCAGAAGTAGGGTAGTAAATATTTCAGAAAGATTATTTTTCATACGATATGGTAAATAGTTTCTCAACAGACACTTTGAAAAAGTGCGCTATCTTGAGTGCTAATAAAATTGACGGCGTGTAGTTACCTTTTTCAAGCGCAATGATAGTCTGACGACTTACGCCCACTGCGCGCGCAAGATCTTCTTGGGTGATTCCTAAATTCACCCGGTAATCAGGTACTTTATTTTTTATACTCTCCTGCATAGTAATATATGTTATAGAGTTTTGATGAGTATGTAAAGTTTTCTTTACACGGGATCACTTGCTTATTGAACTACGTCGTTTACTTACGACAGGGTAGTTCAATTGGTCGTTGCAAAAGTTTTAAAAGTAAAGTAGACTTTACATCGGGAAGTGTGAAATTGTAACAATAGTAAAGAAGTAAAAAATAATTAGTATAACCAAAGTTTCAAAATTATCTTTGACTTGATTGTGTTTATCTATATTAAATCCCACCCGTATGATATCTGACGAACAATTGAAGAAAGTTAACCCCGAATTGTATAAAATTGCTCGAGAGGGTGGTACCGAAGCCCCACACTCCAGCGATCTGTTGTATGTTGACGATAATGGAACTTTCCACTGCGCAGTTTGCAACGCGCTGCTATTTGACTCGGAAACTAAGTTTGATTCCGGATCAGGTTGGCCCTCTTTTACAGATCCAATAAATAAAGAGGCCGTCACCCTCATCCATGATCATAGTCATGGGATGCGAAGAACAGAAGTCCGTTGCAGTAATTGCAAGGCGCACTTAGGGCATGTCTTCCCTGATGGTCCAGAACGAACCGGTGGTGGAGAAAGAGACTTTGGGCGTCACAATCGATATTGTATCAATGGCATTTCGCTTGAAATGCATAATAAATAATTTATGTCACAAAATTACAAAAAGGCTGTGGTGGCAGGGGGTTGTTTTTGGGGACTTGAAGACTTACTTCGAACACAGCCTGGCATTGTCGAGACTGAGACAGGTTATGCTGGCGGAAAAAATGCTAATCCGACATACGAATCTCACCCAGGTCATGCTGAAGCCGTGGAAATTACTTACGACCCTTCAGTTACCGCCTACAAAAATATTCTTGACTTCTTTTTTCAAATCCATAACCCAACAACTCTAAATCAGCAAGGAAATGATAAGGGTACTTCATACCGTTCTACAATCTTTTTCGCCACTAAGGAAGAAAAAGATACGGCGGAAGAGATGATAGGTATTGTAAATGAGTCTGGTCGATGGAATGAGCCTGTTGTCACAACACTTGAGCCGCTGACACGTTTTTGGCCAGCTGTAGATTATCACCAAGATTATCTACAGAAGAGTCCTGGTGGTTATACGTGCCATGCCATATATTTTGATAGCTATCTGCAGTAGTAACTACACACTATATTTTTACCCTAAAATAAGATTCTAAAAAACAAACCCAAAATCCTCACTAGGGAAACGTTTGACTAGAACCAAAATGTCCCCTGTTTAGGGGACATTTTGGTGTTTTTATATTCTGGGCGACGTCGTAGAGAAAGTTAGAGTGTGTTTGATTGTTTGAGTGATTTGAGTGTCTATATTCCAGTGTTTAGTACAATACTGAATAGATTACCCTTGGCAATCCGCATGGACTATCTTTTGTTGAGAGAAGCAACAAAATCATCTACTGTTTCAAAAACCTCTAGCTCTCCATCCTCAAAAGACTATTCAGCGTCACTTCATTTTAAATGAAGTGAGCATTCTATCGTATATTTTTGTTGGTAATGTCCATGTTTCATCTCCTCCAAACTTTTCAAAACTGAGTCTATATATAGTATTTCCGTACCCAATGAAATAATCATAGTTTAAGTCGGTCGTGATAATTTTGTACGCCGTGTACCCATTTACCTCGGTTTCCTCTGCACTCGCAACAATCGTGTTTGGGTATGGATAGATACCGTCGCTTTGGACTCGCGACTCTCTCAGATACCAATCCTTCGGGCTGAGTTTTTTTAGGTTCTCATACACGTGCACTGTCATTGAGGTCATCTGTTCTTCTCCTCTTGAACTTTTTCCGTTTGTGAAAAAAGTCATTTCTATGCTCTCTGAAATTTCTTTACCGGTTCCTTCTGCTTTCCATCCGCTGGGATATTCAATTTGATACGCATATTTGTAATTTTGATAGACTTTGAAGTCATCTTTTTCTTGGCTACAATTAAAACAGGTTTGAGTAAGTACGTACGCAAGGACGATGAAAATCCCCATGACTAATACACCCACGTTCAAGTATCGGAATATTTTTTGACTGTTGCTCATCGATTTATTATCACATATCTCTGATTGAACAATCAATGTGCTACGGGCAGTGAAAGTGTGCTAGAAAATTGTGTCAGCCATCATTTCCATATAAGTCACTTTTTAATTTTACCTAGTGGAACCAGAAGTCCTTATTTAGATTTCTTTCTTGCAGGGTAGAGACAGTGGGGCGGCTATCGGGAATATCTTTCATTACATGAACGGTACACCTTTCGTATCGTACTTCGCTAGCGCTCGTGCGATACACTCAAGGTCTTCGATTCCCGAGCGGAAGCAAAGCAGTTTGCTTCCTTAGCCGCCCAAAACACAAAAGACCCTAAAGGGGTCCTTGTGTTTTGGGCGGCTATCGGGAATCGAACCCGAATCGAAGGCTCCACAAACCTCAGTGTTAACCGTTACACCATAGCCGCCAGAAGTGTTGTTAGGATTCCGTTCTTGGAGTCCGTAACGCGCTATTTATACCTATTTTTTGCTAAAAAGTCGAGCCTTTTGTTTGCCCTGACATCTTTGTAGTGCTACACTTGTTCTTGATTATGGACCACGAAGCTTTACTGGTCACTTTATTTTTTACCTTCATGCTTGGAGCAGGGGTTGGTTTTTATCTCACCAAATTTTTATTGTAGTTAGTCATTATTCACTAAGACCAAAATAAATGCCTAGAATTAAGACGGTAGTAACTAAATTAGTTGCCTTGTTCCTTCTAGGTTCCGTGGTGACACCTCTTTTTGCTCAAGAGCTACACCAAGATGTTCAGGAGTTACTAAAGGCTGAAGTGTTTGAGGTAGTAGATGAATATGAGCGGGATATTATGGGGACGCAGGCTTCGACAACTGTTCAAGAACTACGAATCATAATTAAGGAAGGAGAAAGAGAAGGGGAGGTGGTTAGGTTAGAGAATGATTTAATTAAGTTAGCTAAAGGGGACGATATCTTTGTTACTCGAATGGTGATGATAGATGGAACCGAATATTTCACTTTTAAGGATATTGAGCGGCGACCACCCTTAATTTTTCTCGTGTTTATATTTATCGGCTTAATAATTTGGCTTTCTGGGATGCAGGGAGTAAGAGCTATTTTGAGTCTTGGGCTTAGTGTTGCGGCTATATTGTTTGTATTGATTCCGGCCTTAAAGCTCGGCTATTCACCAGCCCTAGTTAGTCTTGGGATTGCTGGAGTAATTTTGGCGGTTACGCTCTTTTTTACCCACGGCTTCAAGCCACGAGTGGTGGTGACATTTCTTGGGACCTTTGGTGCGGTTTTTATTACCTGTATTGTTGCATGGGTTTGGGTAGAGTGGATGCGTTTTACTGGCTTTGGGGATGATGCTTCAGTTTATTTAAATTTTGCTACCGGTGGAAAGATTGATTTAGCCGGCCTACTTCTAGGGGGAATTATTATTGGTCTTCTCGGAGTATTGGATGATGTCTCTATTACGCAAGCTTCGGTGGTGCAGGAACTTAAGGGGGCCAATCCCGGACTTGGTTTCAAGGCACTATACACAAAAGCACTGCGGGTCGGGAAAGACCATGTTGGTTCCTTGGTAAACACTTTGGCCTTGGCCTACGCCGGTGCCTCATTACCACTGTTGCTTCTTTATGCCTACTCGGAGTCATCAATGTGGGTAATTTTAAACCAGGAGGTAATAGCGGCTGAAGTATTAAGAATAGTAGTGGGTAGTATCGGATTGATTTTAGCTGTACCGTTAACGACCGCTCTGGCAGCTTGGTATTTTAAGGATCAGGTGGTGGAGGAAGAGGATGATCATGGGCATTCGCATAGTCATGGACATAGTTACAATAGTGAAAACAAGCCAAAACATTATGACTACCATTAATTTTTAAGCTATAATTTAAGTAAGGTTAACTTTAGCACTATTAATTAATAAAATAAACATGAAAAATTTTGGTCAAGAATTTAAAGCTTTTGTTATGCGGGGTAACGTGGTCGATCTGGCTGTGGCGGTCGTGATTGGTGCCGCTTTTGGTAAGATTGTTACTTCATTAGTAGAAAACATTATTACTCCACTTATTGGGGTACTTTTGGGCGGAGTAAATTTTACTGGTTTTTCGTTTACGATCGGTAAGGCGGTTGTAAACTATGGTGTATTCATTCAAAGTATTTTTGATTTTGTCGTTATTGCGCTAGCTATCTTTGTAGCCATCAAAGCTTTAAGTAAGCTACAAAAGAAAGAAGAAATAGCACCCTCAGCGGAAAAGATAGTAGAACCAACGGAAGAAATTAAGTTGCTACGAGAGATTCGCGATAGCTTGAGGCGGTAGGTAGAGATTAAGAATAAACACAAAAACCAGTGGGTCTTTTTTGTTCGGAAGGCTCTTTTTTCTTGACCAACTAGTCAGATTTATAGTAGAGGTTTACGGGACTCACAGTTATCCACATTAGTGTTTACCGAACATGGCAATAAGGACTTTATTTTCAGCCGTTTAACGAAAAATAAGCTTTCTTTAAAAGATGGTATTATTTAATAACGCACGAGTTTCTCCACCGTGTGTTGGGGGTATCTTAGGCACAAGCGGACATGTACCATGACACAACAACATGGAGGCTGTTCCTGTCATATTTATATCTTTCTTAAACCTAACTGCGGACATTGACTATACAACAATGTATCCACCACCAATTATGTTTGTGAGAGATTCCTTGAGAATTTATTGTTAATAGTTTTAGTAGTTGAAGTATGGACATTAAAAATATTCGTAAGCGCGATGGTTCGATTCAGTCATTCAATATCGATAAAGTGCAAAGTGCTATTTTGAAAGCACTCTACGAGACACAAGAAGGCGAAGTCACTGACGCCAAAAAAGTGGCTGACCTTACTTTGCAAAAAACTATTGCCATGTGTACGCAGGCGGTTAATGCTTTGCCAGATGAGCCAGCGGCATTGAAGTGTGTGGATGGGTATCCGGCGGTAGAAGAAGTACAAGACTTAGTGGAGCAGTCTTTGATGGAACTTAATTACTTTGAGACCGCCAAGGCATATATAATTTATCGTAATAATAGAAAGAAGCTACGTGAGAGAGATATTTTTAAGGCTCGAGTAAATCTTAAACCATATGAATACCCAGAGCTTTATGAGTATACTAATTCGATTCGACATTCCTACTGGATTCATACGGAGTTTAATTACACTAGTGACATCAATGATTTTCATGTAAACGTAACAGAGGGTGAACGAGTGGCGATAAAAAATGCCATGCTTGCGATTGCCCAGATAGAGGTGTCCGTCAAAACTTTCTGGGGTGATATCTACAAAAAAATGCCGAAACCAGAAATTGGTTCAGTGGGGGCTACTTTTTCTGAAAGTGAAGTAAGACACGCCGATGCTTACTCCCACTTGTTAGAAATCCTTGGACTTAATCAGGAATTTGAGCGAGTAAAAGATATTCCTGTGATTCAAGAGCGCATCAAGTACCTTGAGAAAACTATCAAGTTGTCACAAACTGATGAAAATCGTCAATACATGCACTCAGTGCTATTATTTTCATTATTTATTGAGCACGTCTCACTTTTCTCTCAGTTTTTGATTATTATGTCTTTCAACAAGCACCGTAATATTTTCAAGGGTATTAGTAATGCGGTTGAGGCTACCTCAAAAGAAGAACAAATTCATGGTTTGTTCGGTATTGATGTGATCAACATTATTAAGAAAGAACATCCTGAATGGTTTGATGAAGCTTGCAAGGATATGATAATTAAAGCTTGTGAAGAAGCTTATGAAGCTGAAAGCAAGATCATTGATTGGATTTATGAAGCAGGGGAATTAGACTTTTTACCATCCACAAATGTAAAGGAGTTTGTCAAAAATCGCTTAAATAATTCACTAGCATCAATTGGTTTACCGCGTATCTTTGAGGTAAGTGAAGCATTACTTGAAGAAACGGATTGGTTTGATAACGAAGTGATAGCTACCAAGCATGTCGATTTCTTTCATAAGCGCTCAATTAATTACAATAAACGCAGTGCGAGTGTGACGAGTGAGGATTTATTTTAAATTTACTAAATTAAATAGCAGATAAGTTAGATATGGACTCATGGTACTGGTTGAATGAAAATAGTCTCGGTTTTCTTGCTCGGGGTTATTTAGGGGAAGGACAGACGCCAGAGGAAAGAATTAGAGTGATTGCTGATACGGCCGAGAAATATCTTGGACGCAAAGGTTTTGCTGACAAGTTTTATAAGTACATGGGTAAGGGATGGATATCTCTAGCTTCACCAGTTTGGTCAAACTTTGGTAGTACCAAGGGCCTGCCAATTAGTTGTTTTGGTTCTTACATAGCAGACAACATGGGTAGCATTCTTTATTCTAACGCAGAAGTTGGTATGATGAGTAAGTTTGGTGGTGGCTGTTCTGGATACATGGGGGCACTGCGCGGGCGTGGGTCTAGTATTTCTGATAACGGACAATCTTCCGGCGCCGTGCATTTTATGCAACTATTTGAAACCTTGGTGGACGTGGTGAGTCAAGGTTCAGTCCGTCGCGGACACTTCTCGCCATACTTACCAGTTGAACACCCAGATATTTTAGAATTTTTAGACATTGGAACCGAAGGTAACCCAATTCAAAAGTTGACACACGCTGTGACGGTAACTGATAAATGGATGGAAGAGATGGTGGCTGGTGATAATGAAAAGCGAGCTATTTGGGCACGGGTAATTCAGCGTCGTGGTGAGATGGGTTATCCATATATTATGTTTACCGATACGGCCAACAAAAATACCGTTGATGTATACAAAGAAAAAGGCCTCACTATTTATGCTAGTAACATGTGCAGTGAGATTATGTTACCGTCAAACGATGATTGGTCATTTGTCTGTTGTCTTTCTTCAATTAACCTTCTTCATTATGACGATTGGAAAGATACAGATTTAGTGGAGACTATGATTGCTTTTTTGGATGCTGTGATGGAGGACTTTATTGTAAAGCTCGAAGCGATGCGTGATCATAAGGACCCAGAAAAGCGTTTAGGTTTTAGTTTTATGGAGCGAGCTTATAACTTTGCTAAGGCTAACCGAGCTTTAGGTCTTGGTGTCCTTGGTTGGCATTCACTGTTGCAGGCTAAACAACTAGCTTTTCAAAGCGAAGAAGCGGAAAAGATGAATATCGCAGTTTTCAAAAACATCAAAGAGCGAGCCACCAAGGCTAGTAAAGATTTAGCGGAAGAGTTGGGTGAACCAGCTGTACTTAATGGTTATGGTCGCCGTAACACCACATTGCTAGCAATTGCTCCGACCACTTCCTCAGCTTTTATATTGGGGCAGGTATCACAAGGAATTGAGCCAATCTGGTCCAACTGCTACGTTAAGGATGTGGCCAAGATGAAAGTGACAATCAAAAACCCAACTCTCCAGACTTTGTTGTCGGAAAAAGGAAAAGATACTAAAGTGATCTGGGATAGTATTCGCGATACTGATGGTTCGGTCCAACACCTCGATTTTTTGACTGACCAAGAGCGAGCGGTTTTTCGTACTTTTTCAGAAATTGATCAAGGAGCGGTGATTAAGCAGGCGGCCGATAGACAAGTTTATATCGACCAAGGTCAATCATTAAATATTATGGTTGAACCAGATACACCAGTCAAAGATATCAATCAGCTCTATATTCAGGCTTGGAGACAGGGTATAAAATCCCTTTACTACCAGCACTCGATGAACGCAGCTCAGCAGATGGTGCGCAAGAAGTTGGCCGCTAACGCAAAAGAGGCAGGCAAATAGAAATAAAACAGCCGAACCGCTAATCTAGATGAGGAATTGCTCGGCTGTTTTTATATACCAACCAGTACTTGCCATCTTTTTCTGGTCGGAGTACGATATTTAGTACCTTAAGCCACAGAGGCAAATGAGGGGAAATAAGTACATAATGGAGTGAGTATGGGGAATAAGAATCAGACTGGTGGTGATTTTTGCGGTGGTCTCCCACACGCTGAAAGGTGCGCTATCCAGCAGTACAGAATGAGGTTTGGTTGCACCAGTGTAACTGGTGCAAAAACCGCTTCCTTATCTGTAAATGCGCAGAGTATTTCGAATGCTGAGCCTGTCCAACAGGGCGATGTCAGCGTTACCGACAAGAAGACCTGAGGACTAGTCACCAACTAGTTCGATTAAGAGGCCTCCGGCAACCCCGGCGGCTTTTCGTTTCTGGTTGACTTAGTTATGGTCTGGGCGTACTATTTTTTTGGTCAAGTTTTTAAAGTGTTATTTCGTCAACCAAAAGAGGAGTTTTGATGCCTTGTATTACAAATGGACGAGCCGGATCAAGGGGGAAGTTGGCTCGAAAGGAGGAAAAGAAATGTGGCAAAGAAGTGGTGCGCCGCAGGGAATTCCGAAGGAAACTTGCGAAACTTTGCCTGCGTTGGCATAACGCATGGCGAGGGAAGCAGCGAATTCCGAAAGGTCTCATTGAGTCCCTCAAGAAAGAGGCAAACATCATCTGATGTTTTGACAAAATGATTGGAAGTAAGATTAAGGTGGTCCTTCGGACCACCTTTTAAATTGTCTTGGAAAAACGCCTTTTTATACCTTTGTAAAGTCTACTAAGTATTTTTGATGAACAAGTAATACACAGGACTGTTGAAAGCTTGGTGGTATGAAAGTGTATACAGTGTATGATAGGGGAAGTTGAGTATTGGTTAAAAAACAGCGAGCAGGGACTACGTATCGCGACTACGCAGTCCCCGCTCGCTGTTTTTTGTTTTTCTTTTAATAAATTTGTTATAGTTTAGGTTCATGCGAGCCATTTTTATTTTTGCTTTTATTTTTGCCGTCGTTTTTGCTACCAGTAATTGGTACGTTAATACCGCATCTGTTTGCCCTACACCTATTACTTATAGTGTTGGTAATCTTGATCCACGTTTTCCTATTTCGGATGATGAAATAAAAGCTGTTGCAACTAAAGCAGAAGCGGTTTGGGAAACTGCGTCTTTGCGTGATTTATTTGTTTATGACGAACAGTCAGATTTTACAATTAATTTAATTTATGATGAGCGTCAACAGCGGACGGTGACGGAAGAAGAATGGCGAATAAGGTTAGATGAGATGCAAAAAGAACACCAGGCGTTAATTACTCAAATTGAAGGATTGGGTGTTCGTTACCAAAGTGACGTTGCTTCGTATGATAATAAGCGGGAGGAATATGAAGCGAAATTAGTTGCTTACAACGCACAAGTAGAAAAATATAACAAGGCAGGAGGAGCACCACCGGACGTTTTTTCGGCTTTACAAGAAGAAGCTGAAAATCTAAATAAAATGCAACGAGAAATGTTGGAATTAGAGAAGAAGCTAAACCAACAAGTCGATATAGTTAATAAGTTAGGAGAAGAGGGGAATGCCAAAATTGCAGTCTACAACTCTGAAGTCGTAGAGTACAACGAAGTGTTTGGTGCTCTGGAAACCTTTACTCAAGGAGATTACGAACGAGAACGAATTAATATCTATAAATTTTCAAGTATTGATGAGTTGACTCGGGTAATAATTCATGAGTTTGGTCACGCCCTTGGTGTTGGTCATGTTGAGGGAGAAGATTCAGTCATGTATTATTTAATGACAGAGAAAAGTTCCTCGGTTTTATCAGCTGAAGACATCTCTGCTTTAACTGCTATCTGTGGAAGTACTGATACTGCACAAGCGAAACTACGTCAACTAATAAGAAAACTATTAAAAAACTTTAATTAATTTATATGGAAACAACCTTTTTTAGTAACAAGAATAATCGATTGCTGGGGGCATTAGCTTTGCTAATGTTTATTATCGCCTTAGGTGCTTATACCCAATATACTTTTAAGCAGTCAGAGTATCTATATTCAGGACCAACAACTATTTCTGTTATTGGTGAGGGCGAAGTCAGTGCTATTCCAGATATTGGCAAGTTTAGTTTTTCGGTTATGGCAGAAGGTGTTGACGCAATAAAAGCACGTGAAGTGTCAAATACCAAAACAAATGATGTCCTCGCTTTCCTAAAAGAAAAGGGAGTGGAAGAAAAAGATATTAAAACTGAGTCCTACAGTCTTTATCCAAAGTATAAATATGAGCAAAGGCCTTGCCCAGTTGGTTCATATTGTCCTGGTGATCAAGTCCAAGATGGATTTGAGGTAATGCAGACTATTTCCGTTAAGGTGCGCAATATTGATTTGGCTGGGGATCTAGTTGCTGGAGTAGGCGATAAGGGAGCGACTAACCTCAGTGGTTTAGAATTTACGATTGATGATACGAGTGTACTAAAAGAGGAAGCCAGAAAAGAAGCGATTGCCGATGCCAAAGCTAAGGCTGAGGTATTAGCTAAGGAGCTAAATGTAAGACTTGAAAGGATGGTTGGTTACTATGAAGATGAGAATGGTGGACCGGTGCCATATTATGGTATGGGAGAGGATATGATGGTAAAAACAGCTATGGAGACAGCTCCGGCGTCACCAGACCTACCAGTCGGAGAGAATGTGACTAAAAGTAGAGTAACAATTACTTACCAAATAAAATAGGGTAACAGAACACTAAAACAAAAAAGCCCTAAGGGGCTTTTTTGTTAAAAATTTTGACATTATTCAAAATATCTGTATAATAGTAGTTAATTCGCCCCAGAGGCGTTTTTATTTTGGTAAACTAATTCGTATGAGTAAATTAAGTAATTATCTAAGGGACACAATGGTAGAACTTAAGCAGGTATCTTGGCCGACGCAAAGACAAGCTTTTACGTATACAGCATTGGTGATTGTTATTTCAGTGTTCGTCTCTTTCTTTTTAGGGGCTTTCGATTTCCTATTTACTAAAGTGGTGGAGTTTATTGTTGGAACGGTTTAATTAGTATTAATAATTTATTATGGCTAAACAACAAGGCACAGGCGAACGGCATTGGTATGCAATACACACTTACTCCGGCTATGAAAACGCTGTAACCAGAAATCTAAAACAACGTATTGATTCACTTGGTATGAATGATAAGATTTTCAGTGTGGTAGTACCAACTGAAAAAAAGATTCGCGTGAAGGGAGGGAAGCGGGTAATGGAAGAAGAAAGAATTTATCCGGGTTATGTATTGGTAGAAATGATCGTCGATGATGAGTCATGGTATGTGGTACGTAATACACCTAGAGTCACCGGCTTTGTTGGTAGTGGTACTCAACCAGTCCCACTTACTCCAGCCGAATACAATGCTCTAATGGAACGAATGTCGACCGATACGGTAAAGCATAAACTTGATATTGCTCCCGGAGACATTGTTACGATTGTGGATGGGCCATTCAAAGACCTAGAAGGACACGTCGGTGAGGTTGATGAAAAGAGCGGTAAGGTTAAGGTTTTGGTGTCGATGTTTGGACGCGAGACCCCGGTCGAGCTAGATTTTTTGCAGTTAAAGCGTGTGTAAAAGATTCTAATTTTGCATATTGGCTTTGTTGGTCGTCAGAAAATTTTGTTCAATGTACGATAAAGTACACCTCACAAATTTTCTTTAACCGTCTCGCCATTGCATCAAAACTAAACCTTTTAGAAAAAAGCCCCTCGGGGCTTTTTTCTTGTTTTCCAAGCCCAGCCCCCCAGCTATTTGCGGAGGGCGAATATTGGGGTGGTGGGCGGAGCAAATAGCTGGGGGACTGGGCGTAGGGGAATAAGACAGGCCTATTTCTATTGCAAAATAACCCTTTTTCTTGTAGGATACGCAAGCTTCTAAGTAGGAATCTGTAATGGAACAGGGACTGAAAATAATTTAAATTTAATCAACCACATGGCAAAAAAATTAGTAAAGAAAATCAAAGTTCAAGCCACAGGTGGAAAAGCTACACCAGCTCCACCTTTAGGACCAGTACTAGGACAAGCCGGTATTAATATCGGTGAGTTCGTTAATCAATTTAACGAACAAACACGTGACCGTATGGGTCAGGTAGTACCGGTAGAACTTTCGGTTTACGATGATCGTACTTTTACTTTCATTACCAAAGTATCACCAATGTCTCGTCTTATTCTAAAGGCACTCGGTAAAGACAAGGGTTCAAGTAAGAATGCTGTATCAAAAGTCGGTACCCTTACACAGGCTCAAGTCAAAGCCATTGCTGAAGAAAAGATGGCTGATCTCAACGCTGCTTCACTCGAAGCTGCGATGAAAACAGTGGCCGGTACTGCGCGCTCAATGGGCGTAAACGTGGAATAAATCCACGTTTACGAAGCTTTTGAGCTCTTTTATGAGCGATAGCGATGTAAAAGAGCCAAAAGGTATACAGTTTCTGTTAAGAAATAAACGTGGAATAAATCCACGTTTACGAAGCTTTTGAGCTCTTTTATGAGCGATAGCGATGTAAAAGAGCCAAAAGGTATACAGTTTCTGTTAAGAAATAAACGTGGAATAATAGACAAAATCAAGTAAAAAACCAGCGGTCTCTTAGAGACCGCTGGTTTTTTGGTATTATAAAACTTACTTAAACATTAAGAAAACATTAAGAATTTCGTCTTTTATAATCAACCCATTGAAATTCAAAGTTGCCACTTTGTACTGGTATGTGCTCTTTGGTAGGAACAAAATCATTTTCATATTCTGGGAAGAAAGAATCAGCTAATGGTTCGCTATCGACAATGGTTAGGTGTAAGCGATCAACATACGGCATGGTTGTTGCGTAAAGTTCGGCTCCACCGCCAATGTGTATCTCTTTGGGATTTCCTCTCTCTGCAATAGCAAAGGCAGCCTCTAGTGAACCGGCGGTAATAGCGCCCGGGACTTTGTAGTCAGGGTTACGGGTGACAATGATATTGGTCCTACCTGGTAGTGGCTTGCCCAGCATAGCGACGATAGATTCAAAGGTCTTTCGCCCCATAATAATAGGATGACCAAGGGTCAGCTCCTTAAATCGCTTTAAGTCCGCTGGAATATGCCAGAGAAGCTTATTTTTATAACCAATAGCTCGTTTCTTTCGGCTCATCGCCGCCACGATTACGATCGGTGTGGTTGGAAAGTGCATCATGGTCACATTATGCCACAAGCCAGAGTGGATGTCTTTTGGCAGACCGCTTCGGGCTCACGTATAATAGAGTCATGTCACACTTTGAAATTGAGATCAAAAGTCTATTAGGTGAAAAAAAGAACGCAGAAGCTTTAATCGAGGCGATGAAAAGCCACGATGGAGAGTGTGCTCTTTTATCTAAAAACACCCAGTTAAATCATTACTTCACCGGCGGTTCGATTCATGAGTTATACAAAAAAGTTGAACATCTTTTTACCGGGGTTGAGCATGAAAAAATAAAAACCATTACCGAGCGAGGAAAGGATTTTTCGATTCGTACCCGACAGAGAGATGACGAAGTCTTGTTGGTTATAAAAGCGGCGATTGATGGTGGCACTAGTGCTAACGCTGTCTCACGCCTTGAGTTTGAAGAACCGGTGGCAATCACCCTAACGGGACTTGATGATTTACTGATGACGGCTGGATATACTTACGAGGCCAAATGGTCACGCAGGCGTGAGGAGTATGTTTACAAAGGAGTGGCAGTCTGTATTGATAAAAATGCCGGCTATGGTTACTTGGCTGAATTTGAGACGGTGACAGAGGATGAAAGTAGTTTGCCAGCAGTGCGGGAGAAATTAAAAGAATTGATGGATGAGCTTGGAGTGGCCGAATTACCGCAAGAACGTCTAGCGCGCATGTTCGCACACTACAATTCCAACTGGAAGGAGTATTATGGTACTGAAAAGACTTTTGTTATTGAATAATTATCACAATATGTTTCTATCTGATGTCGATATCATGAAGGGGGTGCACGATGGCAAGATTGTTATTAGGCCGTTTAATGAGTCTCAACTTCAGCTAGCTAGTTATGATGTTACACTTGGGAATGAGTTTGAAGTAGTAGACAGACATTTACTTGAAGCTTCCGACCCGGCCCATAAAATTTATCCAGCTACTCGCAAAGTAATGATTCCCGATGATGGCGAATTCGTTCTTCATCCAGGTGAAAATGTTCTCGGTAAGCAACGTGAGTTTATTGGAGTCGATAATGAACACCTGATTCTGCTTTCCGGTAAAAGTAGTTTGGCTCGTATTGGACTGGTGGTTCATAACACCGCTATGCTTTTTAATCCCGGGCATCATTTCTACCCCACCTTTGAGCTAGTGAATAGTAGTAATATTCCAATTATTCTTCGTCCGGGTATGCAGGTGGCTCAGTTACTTTTTGCTAGACTGACTTCACCGACCAGTAAAGACTATATGGGTGAGTCCGGAGTTGGGCGTTTTGATAGTGAGAACTCAGACCATTTTGCTGAACCAAAAAAATAATTTAATTATAATTATTATGTCCCAAAAACACCCCGAGTACCAATACTTAGATTTGATGCAGGATATTCTTGATAATGGTTTTAATAAGCCACTTTTCTTCAACCAAGTAGTGCTCGATGAGTACGCTAGCAAAGGAGAAGAGCCACCATTTATTCGGTCAGTTTTTGGACGACAAATTCGGTTTGATTTAAGTGACGGTTTCCCATTGTTGACCACCAAGAAAACCTTTTGGCGAGGCATCACCACTGAACTATTGTGGTTTCTCTCTGGTAGCTCAAATATTAAACCACTAATTGATGCCAATAATCATATTTGGGATGAATGGGCTTGGAAGCATTACCATATGTGGGCAGTAGAAAATGCACCAAAAGAGGACATGGAGCAGGATGCTTTTATTGCCAAGCTCTTAGAGTTACCAGAGACTGATCCTTTTGTGCAAAAGTGGGGTGACATTATTACTATTTATGGTCGAATGTGGCGACGTTGGCCAGCTAAAGATGGTCGTGAGATAGACCAACTAGCCTGGGCGATTGAAGGATTGAAGAATCGACCAGAAAGGAAGTCGTATGTGGTGAGTGCCTGGAATCCTGATTTTATTTATGAGATGGCCTCGGAAGGACAACACTCCCAAGTACCACCTTTTTGTCATACTATGTTCCAGTTTCAGGTAGCCAACGGTAAATTAAATCTTGGTCTCTATCAACGTTCGGGGGATTTGTTTCTCGGTGTGCCATTTAATATCGCAAGTTACGCGCTATTACTCCAAATGGTTTCTCAAATAGTTGGCATCCCGCCAGGTGAGTTCGTTCATACTTTTGGTGATGTTCACCTTTACTCCAATCATATGGAGCAAGTAAATGAACAACTAACTCGTGGGCCACTGCCTTTTCCAACGGTGAAACTTAATCCTGAAATCAAAAATATTGATGATTTCAAAATAGAAGATATAACGCTTGAAAACTACGAATCGCATGG
Organism: Candidatus Elulimicrobium sp.; assembly: GCA_020720815.1. Taxonomy (GTDB): domain Bacteria; phylum Patescibacteriota; class Minisyncoccia; order Phycocordibacterales; family UBA918; genus OLB19. The sequence goes on from DYNY01000003.1 coordinate 22,010, forward strand.
AGCCCTGCGGGCCCCAATAGCCAACATTGGTGGTTTTATCAAGAAGAAATAGATATACTATTAAAATAATTTTGTAACATGATTTAATACCACTCGTTCAATTACAGAAAGACGGTCACTTCATTTTTTGAGTCGTTTGTTCCAGGAATTTTTGCTGGGAAGGGCAAAAATTTGGAACTAAATTAAGTAAGTAAAGGAGCCATTGAGCGACTATTATGAACTTATGCAAGGCTCAAAATATTCATTACATTCATTTTTTCATTTATGAACGAGTATCAATTTATTAAAGATCAAGATCCAGAAATTTACGCCACTTTAGTTGGTGAGGAGGAGCGAGAGCGTAAAGGCGTAGAGCTAATTCCCAGTGAGAACTATGTATCGAAGGCTGTACGTGAAGCCAATGGCTCAGTCTTTACCAACAAATATTCCGAAGGTTACCCTGGTCGACGCTACTATGGCGGACAAGAGTTTACTGACATTATGGAGACAATTACTATTGAGCGGGCGAAGAAACTTTTCAACGCCAAGTATGCCAATGTGCAACCGCTCGGTGGGGCAGCGGCTAACGTGGCGATGTACTTTGCTCTGATGGAGCCGGGTGATACTGTGCTCGGAATGGACTTAAGTCACGGCGGACACTTAACCCATGGACATCCAACGACCGCCATCAACAAAGTTTTTAACTTTGTGCGGTACAAGATGAAGGATGTTGATACTGGCGAGATAGATTACGAGGCTCTTCGCCAGGTGGCACTCGAACATAAGCCAAAGATTATTCTAGCCGGTTTCTCAGCTTATAGTCGCGAGCTTGATTATGAGAAGTTTGTGGCGATTGCTAAAGAAGTGGGAGCTTACACTGTTGCTGACATGGCGCATATTGCTGGACTCATTGCTGGAGGGGTAGCGAAAAATCCTTTTGACGCTGGCTTTGATGTTATTACGACTACTACTCACAAAACCTTGCGTGGGCCACGCGGGGGAATGATTTTGATTCGTGAGAATGAAGATATCGCCAAACGTATTAACAAAGCAGTTTTTCCAGGTATGCAAGGCGGTCCACACATGAATACAATTGCCGGTAAAGGGGTGGCTTTTGGGGAAGCGTTGACGCCAGCTTTTAAGGTCTATGTCGCACAAATTCTCAAAAACACTAAGGCGATGGAGGTAGTCTTTAAAGCACACGATGTTAGATTACTTTGTGGGGGAACTGACAACCACTTGTTGTTGGCTGATGTCTTTGGTTCACTAGGCATCACCGGTCAAGAAGCTGAGACAGTCCTAGATGAAGTTGGAATTACGCTCAATAAAAACATGATTGCTGATGAGACTCGCACTGCTATGGACCCTTCTGGCATACGTTTTGGTACACCAGCCATGACCACTCGGGGCATGAAGGAAAGGGAGGCTACTAAACTCGCAGAGATTATGATTACTACCATGCAAGCCAAAGATGATTCAGCTAAAAAAGTTGAATTACAAAGAGAAGTACAGACTCTCTGCGAGGCTTTCCCTGTACCAGAAAAGTTTGTTTAAAACCTTGCTTCCTAGCGATAATTGTGTTGCTATTGTAAAATAGCCAGTTTTATATTACTATCAATATAGGTTGTTCATGTCTCCTCCTGGCGCATCTCGTGGCTTCTTTGCAGTTGCCTATGATCTCTGCGCTTTTCAGCGGGTCCTTCGGGACCCGCTTTTTTTTATTTCATTTTGCCTGTTACAATACAAACGTGAATTTAGAATCCCTACGTTCCTCTTTTTTGTATTCGTTTATTAAACATCATTGGTTAACGATAGCTTTTCTTTTTGGTTTTGTTACTGATTTTATTTTGCTTAATCGGATTGATGATAAGTTTGATAATGCGGTTTTATTTCTCTATGTTGTCCTGGCTAGTGCTTCTTTGGTTTTATTTTATTCAAGTGTGGCGGAGAAAGGTCCGTTGTGGTGGGTACGATTATTGACTAGGTTTACACCGATCACCATGCAGTATGCCTTTGGAGGCCTACTCTCGGGAATGTTGATTTTTTATGGTCGGAGTGGCGATCTGGTTGCTAGTGCACCATTTTTAGTGTTGATTATAGGTGTCATCATTGCTAATGAAGTGGTTAAGAAACGTTCTGATCGTCTACTGTATAACGTTTCAATTTATTTCATTGGGGTATTTTCGTATTGCGTTTTGATTGTGCCAGTTTTGCTAGGGTATACCGGTAATTGGATTTTTTATAGTAGTGGTCTTTTGGCTGTGGCAATAACAATGTTTTTAATCAAACTATTAAAGTGGGTTATTCCAAATTTCTTAACCATGCAGAAAAGGCTACTGGTTTTTTATGTGGGGTGCTTGTATGTCTTATTTAATACTTTCTATTTTTTTAATTTCATTCCACCTATTCCACTTTCATTGACCGAATTAAGTATTTTTCAATCAGTTGAAAAAAATCAAATTACTGGTATGTACACGATCATGAAAACAGAACCAGCTTGGTATCAAAAATTACCTGGTTGGCCACTGACTTTTAGTCCGATGTCTGGTGGTGGGGTGTCTTGCTTTGCACGAGTTTATGCGCCAACTGCATTTAAGACTAATGTTGTACAACGTTGGGAATATAAAGATTCTAATGGAGATTGGCAAGAAAGATATAAGCAGACCTACCCAGTCTCTGGGGAGAATAAAAATGGTTATCGTGGGTTCACAACTCTTAGTAATGTAACTTCAGGGGTTTGGCGTTGTAGTGTAGAAAATGAACACGGACAAGTCTTAGGCCGCCAGGTGTTTACTGTCGATACTAGCTTGGTACCTCAGAACCTCGTGACAGTCACTGAATAATTGGGTATTGTACAGAAGTCATGAAAGATGTAATTACGATTGCGATTCAGGAAACTCTAGTTAATTTGGGAATGCCCAGAGTGGCTTTTGCGGTGGATCACCCAGAAGAGGTGGCTCATGGTGACTATGCTTGTAATGTAGCGATGGTGTTAGGTAGAAAAGTGGGAAAAACACCGAAAGTGGTGGCCGAAGAAATAATGGTCGCTCTGGAAGGACAGATCGAATATGTTGAGCGGATCGCCATCGCTGGTCCGGGCTTTTTAAATTTCTATCTTAGTCGAGACTTTTTTGCGACTGAGATAGAACGTGCTAATACTTTAGGTGAGAGTTGGGGTAAAAATAATGATTGGGCCGATAAAAAAGTAATCGTTGAGTACACTGACCCTAACCCCTTCAAGGAATTTCATATTGGACATCTTTTCACCAATGTCGTGGGAGAAAGTATTGCTCGTTTGTTTATGATGCAAGGGGCTGATACTAGACGGGTTAATTACCAGGGTGATGTTGGTCTTCATGTAGCCCATGCGGTCTGGGGAATGCAAAAACTCGGCATTGATGTGGCGGGAGATTTTAGTGCGCGCGAACTTGGTAAGGCTTATGCGCTTGGTGCCACTGCCTACAAAACCGACGAGACAGCTCAAGCTGAGATAAGAGCCATCAACAAAAAGATTTATGATCGCTCTGACGAAGATATAAATACTATCTATGATGCCGGGCGTGCGGTCTCACTAGCCTACTTTGAAACGATTTATGCTAGCATAGGTACTCAATTCTCATCGTATTTTTTTGAAAGTGAGACGGGGCCTTTGGGTAAAAAATTGGTTTTGGCTAACCCAGAGGTTTTTACGCTAAGTGACGGAGCAAGGATTTTTAAAGGGGAAGACTATGGTCTCCACACTCGGGTGTTTATAAACAAAGAAGATTTACCGACTTACGAAGCCAAAGAGTTGGCACTAGCTAAACTAAAAGAAGATAGGTTAGGTAAATATGATTGGTCCGTTATTAGTACCGCCAATGAGGTTTCTGAGTACTTCAAGGTGCTAAAGCAGGCGATGAGTTTTGTTTACCCAGAATTAGCAGCCAAGACGGAACACATCGGGCACGGCATGGTGCGCTTAGCTACCGGTAAGATGTCCTCTCGAACAGGGGAAGTGATTGCTGCGATAGATTTTATTGATGAAGTGATACAAGCCGCTGTGGCTAAAATGGGGCAGAGTGGTCATAGCGAACCAGATCCTGAGCTAGCCCGTAGCGTGGCTATGGCGGCCATTAAGTACGAGATTTTACGGGGTTCAATTTTGCAGAATTCTATTTTTGACAAAGAAAAAGCTCTTTCTTTTGAAGGCGACTCCGGGCCATATTTGCAGTATACCCATGCTCGAATTTGCAGTGTTTTAGAAAAAACTAGAGTAGCTGGCTTATCTTCGAGTGTGATGCTATTTCCGGAGACACCTTACAAAGTAGAGCGAATTATCTATCAATTTGAAGAAGTAGTGAGGGAGGCATTTTGTGAAAGAGCACCACATAAAGTTACTACCTATTTGACTGAACTGGCTGGGGCCTTTAATTCTTTCTACGCCCAAGAAAAAATTGCTGACCCGACTGATACGTATGCTCCGTATAAGATAGCCGTGGCTGAAGTAGTGTGTACTACGCTCAAGAACGGTTTATGGGTTTTGGGTATCAAGGCGCCTGAAAAGATGTAGTTAACTTTCAATAGTAAACGACCACCGGCCCTAAGGCCGGTGGTCGTTTACTTATATGTTGCATAGTTTTATTTGTCGTGTAATATTTCTTCTCAGAACCCTGGCGCCGTCGGGGATGTTGATGGAGAAATAAACATGTCTGGATGCTTCAAACCGGAAGTGACGGAAGTTACCCCGGCCCATTTTTCGGGCGATGCTCGGCAGTCTTTCATCTTGGGACTTGTTCCCAAGCAAACCTGCATCGAAGTCTCTGGGACCATACTGTTGGAGCAGGTTGTGGTCGAGTTTCCTCGGCATGACCCACAACTTTTGGCCGAGAGGCTGATTTCGGAGCTTTTGAATCTTCAGGTCAGTCATGGTTTCAAGATTCGGGGGAGCAAGACGTCCCTGAGGGATATGTTCATTAGTCGACCTCTCGCCTGACATCACGATGCCTGGTCTACACAAGCCGCACCTGTAAGGTGCGGCTTTAACGTTTTCGCTAGGCTAAATTAGTGCTATTATGCCGATATATGCCTGATATGCATATTTATTATTATGTCTGATTTACATAACTTATGAGCAAATTACATGGACGAGAGAATGATTCAGTTAAGGTTGAAGAAGTTTTTAATAAAAGTGAAGTGGCACTACGCGAAGAGGCCATCCAAGCTTTTTGGGTAGAGCATGATATTTTTAATAAAAGTTTAGAGAAGCCAGCTGGGGTAGAGCCAAAGGGAGATTTTGTGTTTTATGATGGTCCACCGTTTGCCACTGGACTACCGCACTACGGACATATTCTAGCGGGGACTATTAAGGATGCCATTCCTCGTTTTTGGACGATGCAGGGCTTTCATGTGCGTCGCCAGTGGGGTTGGGATTGTCATGGTTTGCCACTAGAGAATTTGATTGAGAAGAAACTAGGTCTTTCTAATAAGCGGGATATTGAGGCGTATGGGGTCAAGAATTTTAATGAGCAAGCGCGCGAGGCGGTTTTGGAGTATCGTGACGATTGGAAAAAGGTCGTACCACGAATGGGACGATGGGCTGATATGGAGAACGATTATAAAACGATGGATAGCACCTACACTGAGAGTGTCTGGTGGGTTTTCAAGCAACTGCATGAAAAAGGTCTGGTGTATGAAGGCTTTAAAAGTATGCACCTGTGTCCGCGTTGTGGGACGACCCTAAGTAATTTTGAGGTCAATCAGGGTTATAAGGATATTAAAGACATTGCGGTATTTGTTGAATTACCCTTTACTGAGCCACTGCTTGAGGTTGGAGAACCAGTCACTTCACTTATCGTTTGGACCACTACCCCTTGGACACTACCGGGTAACATGGCAGCGGCGGTACATAAGGATTTTGATTATGTAGTAGTAGAGAAAAAAGATGAAGGTAGAGGCGCTTTAGTGCGGTTTGTGGTGGCTAAGGCGCGTGCAGTTTCCGTCTTTGGTAACGATGAGTACATCATTGTTAAAGAACTGAAAGGCTCTGATCTCGTTGGTCGTTCTTATGAGCCACCATTTTCGTATTTACAAAATCAGGATTTTAAAGGCAAGGACAAGGTTTGGAAAATTTATCACGCCGATTATGTCGAACTTGGTGTAGAGGGTACGGGAGCAGTGCACCTAGCGCCAGCGTATGGTGAAGAAGACATGGTCTTGGCTAAAGCTGAAGGTGTTCCAATTGTGCACCATGTCGATTATGAAGGACGATTTATGCCATTTGTGACTGACTTTGCCGGAGAATTAGTGAAGCCAAAAGACGACGATGCGTCGGGTATTGATCACAAAGACGCTGACATCAAGATACTAAAGGCGCTCCAAGCTAGTGGTAAGATTTTCAAAAAGGAAAATATTACCCATAGCTACCCACATTGTTGGCGTGACGATACACCGCTTTTGAATTACGCTACCACTTCTTGGTTTGTGAAAGTGACGGATATCAAAGATGACTTGGTAGAAGCTAATAATAAAGTGCATTGGGTACCTGAGCATGTTGGTAGTAATCGTTTCGGTCGTTGGCTAGAGGGGGCTCGTGACTGGGCAGTTTCTCGTCAACGTTACTGGGGAGCACCAATACCAATTTGGCGTAATCCAAAGACTGGCACATATAAAGTGTTTGGTTCCAAAGGGGAACTGTTGGATCATGTACCAAAGTCTGGTAATACAATTTTTTTGACTCGTCATGGTGAATCAGTCTTTAACACCCAAAATCGTCTTAATGGAAAAATTGGTGTAGAGAATGATTTGACTGAATTAGGTCAAAAGCAGTCGGCTGAATCGGCCAGGAAATTGAAAACGGCAGGAATTGATTATATTTATTATTCACCACTTCTTCGTACTGAAAAAACTGCTAAAATAATGGCTGAAGTGCTTGGCGTACCTGAGCAAAATGTACTGGCAGATGAAAGGCTCCTAGAAATGCAGTTTGGTCAGTTTGAAGACAAGACGGTAGAGGAATATCATGCTTTTTTTGGTACTGGTTCTGGAAGACTGACTAAAAGACCAGATGGGGGGGAAAGTTGGACCGATGTAAAGAAAAGAATGGGAGTTTTTCTGTTTGAACTTGAGCAAAAACATCAAGGAAAAAAGATTTTGGTGGTCTCGCATAATGGCCCGCTACAGATGGTGCAAGCAGCTGCGAGAGGAGATGATTTTGTCACTACCGCTAAGCATATTGATAACAATGGTTACGATCTAACAAATGCTGAGCTACGCCAGTTGAATTTTATCTCGTATCCGCATAATGACAATTTCGAACTTGATTACCACCGACCATATATTGATGAGGTGACTGTGCTCGATATCGATGCTGTAAAACTTGAACGAGTACCGGATGTATTTGATTGTTGGTTCGAAAGTGGGGCGATGCCATATGGACAACACCATTACCCGTTTTCGTGCCCGGTTGATAAATTTGCTAAGGAATATTTCCCGGCCCAATTTATTGCTGAGGGGCTCGATCAAACGCGGGGCTGGTTTTATTCACTCATTGTGCTTGGTACAGCCTTGTTTGGTAAATCACCGTATGAGAATGTGATTGTAAATGGTCTAGTCTTGGCGGAAGACGGCAAGAAGATGAGTAAATCGCTTCGTAACTATCCAGACCCGATGGAATTAGCCGATCGAGTGGGAGTTGATGCGATGCGTTACTATCTACTTTCGGCACCGATTATGAGGTCAGAAGATCTGGCTTTTTCGGAAAAGGAAGTGCTTGAGTTACAACGAAAAAACATTGGCCGTTTACATAACGTACTAGCAATGTATGAGATGTTCGCTGATGGTACCAAAGCTACGGCTGATTCTACCCAGGTGCTTGACCGTTGGATAATTGCACGACTGAATCAGCTAATAGCTGAATCAACACAGTGGTATAAAGCCTATGAGTTAGATAAAGCTACTCGGCCACTGGCAGATTTTATTGATGATTTGTCGGTGTGGTACTTACGTCGTAGTCGTGACCGTTTCAAGGGGGCTGAAGAAGAAGATAAAAAAGTGGCACTGAGTACGCTTCGGTTTGTGCTTCGAGAATTGGCTAAAATAATGGCACCAGCTATGCCGTTTTATGCAGAGTACCTGTATCTCGCGGTACGTGAAGAAGTTGAAGCAGAAAGTGTCCATCTTACAGCCTGGCCAGAGGGGGGAGAAGTACATGAATCATTAATAGTCGATATGGTCGAAGTCCGCCGACTGACCACTGTGGCTCTGGAAGCTAGGACCAAAGCAAAAATTAATGTCAAACAACCACTCGCTCTACTTAAGGTAAAAATATCTGAGCCAGCAGTTAAGCTTTTGTTTGGACTTCTGGCTTCAGAATTAAACGTAAAAACTGTAGTGGAGGATCCTTTCCTGGAAGGTGAGGGTGTGTGGCTTGATACTAATATTACCCCTGAATTAAAAATTGAAGGTGATGCCCGGGAGTTTATTCGTGGTGTTCAGGAGCGTCGCAAAGCCGAAGGCTTTGCGACGCAAGACCGTATCGAACTTATTGTTTTTACCGAAAGCGGTGGAGAAGCAGTATTAAATAGTTTCAAAGAAATGATTACCAAAACTGTTGGTGCTAATGAAATTATTTTTGATGCTAACTCAGGGACAGAAATCAAAGCTGGAGATTATTTCTTTAGAATTTTGTTGAAAAAAATCTAAATGTCTTACACGACATATATCACGCAGGCGTTGGTATGCGGTACCTTTAACCGCAATACCACTGATCGTACTTATCTACTTTTTACTAGAGAAGCCGGGATGTTGTTTGCTGAGGCGCGTAGTGTACGAGAGGAGAGAAGTCGCCAGCGTTATGCCCTGCAAGATTTTTCGCGTATCCGTGTCTCCCTGGTAAAGGGTAAGCAAAGTTGGAAAATTGGTAGTGTGGAAGCAGTAGCTAGTGATTTTTCTGTTGCTACTTCACGCGAGGCACGTGGTGGTGTAGTTTCTTTTTATCGTTTACTACGGCGTTTCATTCGAGGTGAAGAGGCCTCACCTGAATTATTTGATTTTTGTCAGCAAGCACTAAATATTTTGATTTTACCCTCTACCCATAGAACTTTTATGGAAATGTGTATCAAGGTCAGATTGCTGTCTGCTTTGGGTTACGTCGATAATGAAGCGGTGCCAAAAATAATCAGGGATTGCCCGCTTGAGGAAGTAATAACACACCAAACGGATAATTTACTAGCCCAGATGCAGTTACTGTATGATCAAGCTATTGACCATAGTCAACTCTGACTAAACTATTTTGGTGTTATAATAAACCGTATTATATGGCAGGTATTAAAGATCAGGAGAATATTGATGAGTTACGTAGGCGTCTTTATGAACGCGGTGATACTTTGGAATCATCGACCAGGCATCAGCTGACACCGTGTCCGGTGGTTAATGTTTCTCGAGGCTGGGATACACCCTGGTCAACTCCAGCTCAGTCTTTAAGCACAGTAGACACCATTTCACAAGATAACGAAATAGCTAATGAAGTAGTAGAAGTAGTAAAGACACCTACTAAAAGACGATATCGTAAGTTTGTCTTAATTGTCAGTTTGATTTTCTTCTTCATTACAGCCACATTGTCATCCCTGTATCTATTCTTTGGGGCTAATCAAATATCTGCTACTAATGTTAGTATTTCGCTTAGTACCGAATTTTCTATTGCGGCTGGAGAAACCTTGCCCATGCAGGTAAGTATTACCAATCAAAATTCAGTTGCCATAGAATCAGCTACTTTGATTATTAACTATCCACCAGGCACTAGAGCTAATGAAGAAAACGGAAAAGATTTATATGAAGAGAGAATTACGCTAGAGACAATTACACCAGGACAAGCTAAAAATATCCCTCTTCGAGTGGTGTTGTATGGTGAGGAAAATGATAGTAAGGAAATTAAGGCTTCAGTTGAGTATCGTATCGCTGGTTCAAATGGTACCTTCTTTAAGGAAGCGGTACCACAGTCAGTTATCATCAGTTCCTCACCACTGGTGTTACGGGTAACTGGAATCGACAAGATATCTTCCGGTCAGGAGTTAGAAGTACGCTTGCAGTTAAAATCAAACTCTTCGCTCGTTCAGCGTAATATTTTAATCAGTGCTTCATACCCCAATAGTTTTTCTTTTGTTAAGTCCGAACCGGAAGCTGTTTACGGTGATAATAGCTGGTTGGTTAAAGAGTTAAAACCAGAAGAGACGTTCGACATCACTTTGCATGGAAAAATTGCAGGACTCTCGAGTGAAATTTCCGAAATACAGCTTAAGGCCGGTAATCCACAATTAGAAAATCAATTTATGATGGGAGCGGTTTTGGCACAATCAAAATTTAACTATACGATAGAAAACCCTTTCACTAATGTAGTATTTAGTATTAATGGTGACTCTGATGGAGAGGCTGTACTGGACCCTAACACAGAGGCCGTAGTGACGGTTAAGGTAACCAATACTTTAACTGAACCAATTTATGATATGCGAGTGGAATTGAAGCCTCGGGGTAATTTAATTCGAGAAGGACTGTTGGTGGTGGAACGTGGACTGTATGATTCTGATAGTAAGAATATAAAATTTGATGTTTCAGGAGATGTAACCTTAGCAGAAGTTAAACCAAACGAGACCAGGGAATTTTCTTTTAAGGTAAAACCAGACCCTAAACAAACTACTGCTTCGTTTAATGTTTCGGCCGATATCTATGCGAGACGAATAGATGAAACCCAGGTTGCAGAAAGTTTAGTTGGTAATGCCCTGACTGAAGTTAAGTACTCTTCGGTTGCTACCCTAGGTAGCCAACTAGGGTATAGCGATGGTCCGTTTACAGATTCTGGCCCAGTACCACCGGTGGTTGAGACTGCTACCACCTACACAGTTACGCTGGCCGCTTCTTCTGGTGTAAATGATATGGTAAGTGCGGTGGTAACAACTAGTCTACCCCAGTATATGACTTGGTTAGAAAAGACTGAAGGAGACGGGCAAATCGAATATAATCCAGTCTCTAAACAAATTCGTTGGAGTGTTGGTGAAGTATTGGCTGGGCAAAATAAAACTATTAAGTTCCAAGTGTCCCTCTTGCCAACCACGACTCAAGTTGGTAGAACTGCACTAGTGACTGGTCCACAAGAGTTGCGTGCTAGTGATAGCTTTACTGGGGTTTCTTTAAGGGCTAGTAACCCTGCCTTATCGAATGAACTTTCTACTGAGTTAGGGTTTGTGAAAAAAAACGGTGAGATTCAATCACGCTAAGGGTATGGGTACTATTAAGTAAAGAAAGAAATTTATATGGATAATGACAAAATGGAAAAAGTAGTATCACTCTGCAAAAGACGCGGTTTTGTATTTCAGGGTAGTGAGATATATGGCGGTTTGGCCGGAGTATTTGACTTTGGACCTAATGGAGTAGAACTCTTAAATAATTTAAAGCGAGCTTGGTGGAAATCCAATGTTTACGATAAAGAAAGTCATTACGGTATAGATTCCGGTATGTTTAAACACCCAAAGGTTTGGGATGCTAGCGGCCATACATCGGGCTTCTCTGATCCATTAGCTGAGTGTCGTGAGTGTAATACACGTATTCGAGTGGATAAGGAACTGGGTAAGGTTGGTGTGGTGGCGGATGAAAAAATGTCAGAAGAAGACATCAATAAGCTTTTTGATGAAAACCGAGATAAGATTGTCTGCCCAAAGTGTGGGCAGAAGAACTTTACCCCTGCTAGAGCTTTTAACCTCTTAGTAAAATCAAACCTAGGTGACTTTACTGGAGATGGTAGTGACCCAGTTTATTTACCTGGAGAAGCCTGTCAGGGTATTTACCTCGACTACAAGAACATTCTTGATTCTATGTCGCCGAAGTTACCGTTTGGTATTGTGCAGATAGGTAAAGCCTTCCGCAATGAAATCTCTCCCCGAAACTTTCTCTTTCGTACTCGGGAACTGGAGCAAGCTGACACACAACTATTTGTTAAACCAAATCAGAATAAAGAGGCTTACGAACAGCTGAAACAAGATCGAATGAATTGGTATATCTCAATTGGAATCAAACCAGAAAATTTACGCTTTAAACAGCACGATAACTTAGTTTTTTATGCTTCTGATGCTTGGGATATTGAATATAATTTTCCTAGTCTTGGTTTTGATGAGCTAGAAGGAATACATGATAGAACGGATTACGATCTTACTCAGCATATGAAGTACTCAGGAGTTGATCTTCGCTACACCGACTCTGAAACAGGAGAAAAATATGTTCCCTGGATTTTGGAAACTTCAGTTGGTATGGGAAGAATGTTTTTGGCTGTCATCGCTGATGCTTATTACGAAGAGGAGATGGGGGACGGTATTCGTACTGTGCTCAAACTACATCCGAGTTTAGCCCCCTACCGAGCGGCTGTTTCGCCTCTTTTAAAGAATAAACCAGAGTTAGTAGCTAAAGCTCGCGGGGTGTTTTCACTCTTGAAAAAAGAGTTTGGTAATATTGCCTGGGACGATAATGGCAATATTGGCAAGCGCTATCGTCGCCAAGATGAAATCGGTACTCCGGCTTGCATCGTCATCGATTTTGAAACTCTCGGCGAGGAGAAGTCAGAACTAAAAGATACTGTAACAGTACGAAATCGTGATACTGGCGCTCAAGAGCGAGTAGCAATCGGGGATTTGGTGGGCTATTTAGCTAACAAGTAATTATAAAAAAGCCAGGCACCCGAAGGGTGCCTGGCTTTTTTTATTTCTACGCTGTGCTACAGTAATTTAATTATGTTAGATAAAAAAGCTCGTTATATTACTACCACCCTACCTTATGTAAACTCCGACCCGCATATTGGCTTTGCCTTTGAAATCGTCACAGCTGATGCGCTGGCGCGCTACTGGCGGCTAATGGATTATGAAGTGTTTTTCAATACTGGCACTGATGAACATGGACAAAAGATTGCTCAAATGGCAGATAAGGCGGGGCAAGACCGTCAAGCCTATGTTGATCACTATGCTAATGAATTTAAAAAGCTCGGTGAGTCTCTCAATCTTTCTTTTGATAATTTCATTCGCACTACGGATGAAAATCATAAGACGGCCGCACAGGAAATCTGGCAACGCTGTGAGGCCAAAGACGATATCTACAAAAAGAAATACAGTGGTCTATATTGTGTGGGGTGTGAGTCGTTTTATAAAGAGTCTGAACTAGGTACCAATAAGTGTTGTCTGATTCACGGCAAGCCAGCGGAAGAGATTGAAGAAGAAAATTATTTTTTTAAGCTCTCGAACTACCAAGCTTACTTAGCAGAGTATTTAAATCGGCCAGGTGTAATAGAACCAGAGTGGCGTCGTCAGGAGGCGATTAATTTCGTGCAGGGTGGCTTGGAAGATTTTAGTATCTCGCGCGAGAAGGCGAGATTAGACTGGGGTATCCCAGTGCCGGGCGATGATAATCAAGTGATGTATGTGTGGTTTGATGCCCTAACCAACTACATATCTACCTTAGGCTGGCCGAAAGAGGGTAGTAATTTTGAGAAGTTCTGGATTAATGGGGAAGTCATCCAACTGGCGGGTAAAGACCAGGTGCGTTTTCAATCTATCATGTGGCAGGCCATGCTTAAGAGTGCTGACGTAAAAGCGACCGATAAACTGGTCTACCATGGCTTTATAAATAGTGGTGGTCAAAAGATGAGCAAGAGTCTCGGTAATGTCATTTCACCTTATGAGCTGATTGCCAAGTATGGTACCGACGCCACTCGCTACTTACTTCTACGGCACGTACATCCGTTTGATGACTCAGACATCACTTGGGAGCGTCTCGATGAGTGGTATACCGCCAATCTAGTAAATGGTCTAGGAAATCTCGTAGCGCGGGTGATGAAGATGGCCGAGACTCATCTAAGTGAACCTGTTGCGCACCCTGAGGCGGTCGGTTTTGACTCAGCCTATAACAATGCCCTCCTGGACAACTTCAACACGCTACAAGCTTGTGATTATATTTGGCAAAAAATTGGTGCTCTAGATGAACGGATAGCTTTGGAACAACCATTTAAGGTGGTCAAAGAAGATAAAGCCAGTGCGCAAATGATGATTAAAGAAATGGTCTTAGAACTATATGCTATTGGTCATCTTTTGCATCCAATCATGCCAGAAACGAATAAAATAATTAAAGAGGCGGTTTTACAAAACAAAAAACCCGCTAATCTTTTCACCCGCCTAGAAAACTAATATGCAAAGTATCGAAGAAATCTTAAAGCGAGATAGCCGAGTTGAGCTAGATAAAGCATGGGAAGTCAGTTTTACTAGACGAGCAGTTATTGCTTTCATTACCTACCTCACGGCTACTAGCTTTTTGTTTTTAATTGATAATAATTTGCCATTTATAAATTCTTTAATACCAACAGGCGGTTATTTACTGTCCACTCTGTCTTTACCTTTTATTAAAAATTGGTGGTTAAAAAGACAAGTAAATCAAAGTTTACCCGGTGCCGAATAAAAGTTTTAGCTAGGTTCTACAATACAGACTGCCTTCTAAATAGTACGATCGATCGTACTATTTAGTCTAGTGATTTAATTTTTCCAAGGTGCTTTTCCAACGACCACGACCTCGCGGCGGTAGTCCAGCTTGAAGAATAGTCTCTAGTATATTCAAAATACGAGCGTGCTCGGTTTTATTTTCGGTGATAAATTTTTGAATATTACCGTATTGTCCTATTTGGTAGTTTAGACGTATACGGTCGGCGGTTGAAGGACTTATTTTTAGGAGTGTCCAGACTCTATATGAGGAATGACCTTCTATGAAAAGAATGATTGCCGCCAAACGCTTTGAGAGCATCAATTTTTCTTCCTCACCCAAAAGCTCTTCTAGAAACTTTGGGCTTTGAGTTTTGTCCAAGCGAGCGATTATGTCGCTTAGTTGTTTGAAAAGCTCCGTTTGTTTTTCTTCCGTCATTAGTTGTTTTGAGAGGTGAGCCATACCCAAATAGTACGATCGATCGTACTATTTGGGTATTAGGAGTTGTGGATTGGGTATGTGAGATATGGAACGGCGGTGAGATTGTGTGCGAATGGATTAGGTATTTTCTGTATAGATTGCAGGAAAGGTGTAAAATTTGGACATCAGACTAGGCGGGCTGGTATAGTATCGTTATGAAACACTTGATAGTTTTGCCTGGTAATAGCCTACAAAATCAGTCCTGGGGGATTCGAATGGCTTCACATTATGGAGAGTATTTTGATTCCATACATACAGTCGAATATGATCATTGGAAGACTGGTGAAGCGGATATAAATTTAGCCCTGGAAGAGGAGCGATTGCGGGAGCATGTGGCGACCTTACCCAAAGGGACACAGATTATTGTTTTGGCCAAATCAGCTGGTAGTATTCTGACCTTCTTGGCGGTACAATCCGGGGCGATTAATCCTATCTACTAGACATGTTCAAGAAAGATACTATTTAGCCTAAGCATGAATAGACTATGAAATACATTGATACTCATTCCCATTTGAACCTGTCAGCTTTTGCTGACGATTTAGCTGAAGTAGTAAATCGCTGTGTAGATAAAGGAATGGCGGTCATTAACGTTGGTACCAAAGAAAGTACAAGCGTTCGAGCTGTTAAGTTGGCGCTTTTACATCAGAGTCTGTATGCCATCATTGGGCTACACCCGACCCAAACAGTCCCCAGTCGGCCAGATATGGTCGATGATGGAAAGGGTGGTACACCGCTACCTGAAGCGGGGGAGATTTTCAATCAGGCTTTTTATCGTCAGTTGGCGGGTAGTAGCGACGGCAAGGTGGTCGGGATTGGTGAATGTGGTTTTGATTATTATCATACAAAGCAGGGTAGCTATGCCGTACAAGAGGCGGCTTTTATTGCGCAAATTGAGTTAGCCAACGAACTCAATTTACCACTGATGATTCATACCCGTGGCCCGAGGCCAGGAGAGGAAAGTCCAACTGGACGAAGTGTTTATACTGACGTTTATGAGGTGCTCAAGCAATACGCTAAAGTACCTTTTAATGTTCACTTTTACGCTGGCTCTCTAGCGGAAGCTCGGCGATTTTTCGAGTTAGGTGGAACAATCTCTTTTACCGGCGTGATAACCTTTGCGAAAGCCTATGAAGAAATCGTTAAAGCTGTCCCACTAGAATTAATTCACGCTGAAACGGATTGTCCTTACGTGGCGCCTGTGCCGTATCGTGGACAGCGCTGCGAGCCTTGGATGGTAGAGGAAGTGTATAAAAAAATCGCCAGTATTCGTGGAGAAGATGAGGAAAGTGTTCGATTAGCTTTACTTGAAAACTCTAGAAGGTTTTATAAGATCTAAATTAGAGTATGATGGAATGACAGAAACCAAGAGCCATGCCCTTAGGCATGGCTCTTGGTTTCTGTGTATAACGCTAAATATTACTTTTTTCCATTCTACAATTAAACTGTATGTTTTATTACTATGATTTCTTCGCACTATTATTTTTATTAATTATTCCAGTAGTATTGTGGATGATATTTGCCCCGATTTACTTAATTTATAAAACACGCCGGCTTGAGCGAGAGATAATTTCTTTACGTCAACATTTAGAAAATAACCCACCGGTACCAACTGAGTTAGGTAATGGGGAAGTATTTAATGAACCATTAAACAAGACGAAACCGGTTTCGATGTATTCAGATTCTGGCCAGCTCATCCCTAAGCCTAGGGAATTAACCCCAATTCCAGCACCGGAGCCAGAATCAGAATTTTGGCTTTGGCTAAAACAAGATTTTTTGGTCAAGATTGGAGCCTTCCTACTTATTTTAGCTTTCGCTTGGTTTGTCACTTATGCTTTTGCCAATAATTGGATTGGTCCGGTTGGACGAATTACTCTGGGAATAATCTTTGGTACAGCGGTGCTTGTATTTGGCACCCAAAGAATGATGAAGAGTCTCAGTCAGGGTTCAATTTTTAGTATTGTTGGCTCACTTATTATTATAATAACTATTTCCGCCGGTCAGTTTGTTTATGAAATGTTTCCACCACAGGTGGCTCTAGGGCTAATCTTTTTGGTATCTGTTTACGTGGCGTTTGTAAGTCTAAGCTATGAACGTAATCAGTTAGCTTATGCCAGCTTGATATCAGCTCTAATGGCACCGTTTCTAATTAACAGCAACACCGGTGATTCATTGTCACTGATGTTTTATTTACTACTAATAATAATTGGTACTCTTTGGGTAGTGTGGCGTCTGCGTGCAGAAAAAATCACCCTAGTCGCCCTTCTAGGTGTAATAGTTTATACCGAAGTGGCTTATAGTCTGGATACCGGGGTAGCTCTATTATTTTCTTTTGTCTTTACCGGTATCTTTTTTGTGACCAACATTATTTCGCTGATTCGTCGTTATACAAAATGGGTATCACCGGTTCACGTTATGACAGCCCTTCTGACTGGTGTCTATCTTATTAGCTCAATAATTGGCGCATCGCCAGAAGAGTGGCGGAGTACCTACTTACTCTTTTGGGCTTTGGTATTTGCTTATGGCTCATTTCAGGTCTTTATACGTACTCTAAATCGAACCCCTTTCTATATTTATACCTCGGTTAGTCTGATTATGATGGGTACCGCCACGGTAATTGAACTTTCTGGCCCATGGCTCACCATTGTCCTTACTCTAGAAGTACTAGCAACTGTTATCTTGCTCAAGCAACTGACTAAAGATAAGAGAGCATCTAATTTGTCCTTGGCACTATTTGTCGTTCCTGGTTTATATACGTTTGGACATATTAGTACTTATGCTTGGCAGAGTGGTATACCAAATGGGGATTTGTTAGCGCTACTCATTTTTACTGGATCTATCATATTGGCTGGTTTGGTGAAGAGTGGTTTGTTGCCGGAAACAAACGCTAGTGAAAGCTTAGCTCAAAACGATGGTCAAGTGCTCTTTACGATAGCCGGTATTTATATAGGCATCATCATCTGGCTTATCCTGCACGCTTTGTTTACCAATATGGTAGGAACAATGTTAGCGATGATTATTTACAGTATCATCGGCCTTGTTCTTTATATTAAAGGTAAGTTTGAAAATAACAAAACGATTAAAACTATCGGTATCGTAATCTTATCGTTTGTGGTTATTAGACTAATTTTGGTTGATGTTTGGGCTATGGAAACAGCCGGCCGCATAATTACCTTCCTAATTATCGGGTTATTATTTATGTCGACTGCCTTTCTACCTAGACTTAAAAAAAATTATCATCAGCCAAACTAAACAATCACTATGACTAAAAATTATATTTTTCGCGCCGCACTATTTTTGGCGATGATAATAGTGGCGCCACTCTTAAGTTATGGTAATGAGGATCCGCGGAATAATTATAAAAGTGTAATAGACGTAGTACCGGCTATTTCTACCTTACCGACTGTGGTAGAGGTACCGTTACCAGTAGATGCTGATTATGTACTCGTACAAGAAATTACCACTGGAGATTATTTGTCATCGATTATCGGTAGGCGTCAGGTTACTTCGGCCGCAACCTATCAAGCTGATTTACAGACCAGTACTGATGGTGTAAGGGGAAGTTTAAGTAGTCTACTTGATAAAAATTGGGACACTCAAATAGATTTATTGGTTGAGGGGCAAAATAGAGAAGCCACTACCAATATTAATTTCAACGCTAGTTTTAGTGAAGTTGTCTCAGAACTACAGATTGACTATGCCTCAAATTCCGCTTTACCTTCGACGGTTGCACTTTTTAGCCTTGTAAATGGACGAGAGGAGTTGGTGGTAAAGAAGTCTGGTTATGAGTCGATGAGAATGGTTTTTCCTGAACGCTACGGCCAATCTTGGCGAGTAGTATTTACTTATGAAGAGCCGGTGAGAATTTCTGGTATAAAGTTTGGACCTGAAAAAACTTCCAGTGTGGTTAATTCCGTTCGTTTATTAGCTCAACCAGAACAAAAATATACGATTTACTTATATCCAGAAAATTTTGTTAGTGTAACACTGCGGGATAGTGGGGTTATGTACGGTGTGGAAGCCATAGCTCCACACTATTCAAGTGCTGTAAAAAACAATCCGCTATTTGTTGAATCTGATCGTGACAAGGATACTATTCCCGATGTTAGAGATAATTGCCCAGCTGATTATAACCCCGACCAATTAAGTAGCCGTGGTGGTATATGGGGTGATGTCTGTGATGATTTTGATAATGATAGTATCCTTAACCCAAAAGATAATTGTCCCTATCTTCCCAATTATAATCAACGTGATACCGACAGTGATGGTATTGGAGATGAATGTGATGAAGGGGAGAGCCGATTGACTGAACAGTATCCATGGTTGCCTTGGCTTGGTATAGGTGTCACTTTACTGGTTATCCTGATGCTATTTATCTTCGTCGCTAGACGTCCACTACCTGTACCAGAAGGAGAAAATGAAAATAGTAATTCGACTGAATAATTAAATTTCACTAAAGTGAAAGAAAAAGCCACACCTTTAAAGGGTGTGGCAGGGTTCGTGCGACCAATCCGGTAAACAGCCATCAGTAATTCATGAGGTTCGTCCGGCTAAATGCTGTTTTGCCGGTGTTCGTCCTCATCTAGCACTGGAATTTTATCCAGGTCCCCAAAAGTCTTCTTGGACCAGGGTCGTGCCTTTTGACGCAGGAATCGCTTGACGCTGTCCTTGCCGGCAAAGCCAAAGAAATAGGACGTTGCTACGGTCAGACTGGCCATTAACCAGTGATCGTATAGGGTCAAATAATTGATAAAACCGAGAGCCGAAAGGATGAACAGGGAACCTGAGAGCTGGATATTTCTTTCCTTGTTGCTCACCATCAAACGACCTGTGGCGAAAGTCAAGAAACATAGTGCAATTAAGTAAAGAACTTCTTTATCCATTTCCCCTCCAGGGAAGTTATGAGCAACTTACATTATAGCACAAAATCAGTATTTAATCAAATATTTTAACTAAATAAGCATCTAGTTCGCGTTGATCTAAGTCGTAAAAAGTTTTATCACTATTATATAAGTCATTAGCTAAATCTCGCCCAACAAACCGCCAGTGCCAAGGTTCAAAGATATAAAACTGGTTACCTTCTGGATAAGAGAGAATAAAGCCATATTTATGAGCGTTCTTTTGAAGCCATGCGTAAGCTTCGGTGGTAGCAAAACTAGTATTTGTGCCACCAGTTAAGATGTCAGTGATATCTACCGTGGTCCCGAGTTGGTGCTCAGAGTAGCCCTGGTCGGCTGAAAAGGCATTGGAACCACTGCCATAAACTAGGGTGTGTTGGCTTTTAATTGCAATCTGTTCTTCAAACGAACGAAATGCCGAAATAACTCTAATATCATGACCAGCTTTTTTAGCATCATCAAGCATGTCTTCAAGGAATTCGATAGCATCGCCATGGAAATACATTTCCTTTCCTGACGACATGTGATATTTTTCAGGAATCAAGGAAAGTTTAAGTGGTATGAAGTTCTCATTGAGGAAATAAGTACGGGAATACTTCTGGAGAAGTTCTTTGTCAGTCTTGGATAGTTTATCGAGGACGCCGACTGTGCCGGCAATTTCCTTAATTTGATCTTCAAACTCATCATTTTTATTTTTCTCCCGCTTGAGGTCGCGCTCGATGTCATCTAACTCCTCATTTGATAGGGAAAGTCTATTGGCTAGGTCTTGAATAGTTGAGCTAGCCAGCTCTCTTTCCTCGGCTAAAAGCTTGGTTGTGGAAGCCTTTTCTAGGAGAAAATAATCATGCTCTAGGAGAAGTGTAGTGATTTTTTCTTGATGGCTTTGATTTTGTTGATAAAGGTAAATAGCAACGACACTTAATCCAATTAAGGAGATAAAGATAGTAGCTCGAAAGATAACAGTTTTTGTAGAAGGTGTATTGTTCACCGGTCTATTCTAGCATGCTTAGGCCTCTTGAATAGGCTTTATTTTCATGGTAGGGTTATGCCGTTATTAAGTTAAGTTCTGGACACATGTCAGAAACACAAATGCCAGCAGTCGAAGCGACTAATAGTGCGGAGCAAGAGTTCCAAAGCTATGAGTTCGCTTTCCACATTCTTCCAACGATTGCTGAAGGGGAAGTCGGAGGAGTCTTTGATTTACTCAAAGCTCGCATTACTAAGGCCGGAGGCGTAATCACCGGTGAAGAAGTACCACAACGGTTCGATTTGGCATACGAGATAGTAAAATATCTTGAAGGTAAGAATCGAAAGTTTAGCAGTGCTTACTTTGGTTGGGTACGTTTTAAGCTTGATTCCGCATCATTGACTGCCCTAACTGAAGAAATTGACTCTATTAAAGAATTACTTCGTTATCTACTCATTAAGCTCACTCGAGTTGAAGAAGAGCATGAGTTTAGCTTCCATGATTCAATAATAAACAAGAAAATTTACACCATAGCTGACGATGAAATCATAGCTGAGGAAGAGGTGATTGAAGATGTAGTAGGCGAGGAGGCGGTAGTTGTGGTTGCCGATATTGTAGAATCTACTGATAGCGAAGAGACAAAGGAGGCGGTATAATTGAGTTCTATTTAAGTAACCACAATACCTATGTATCTCAACAAAGCAATGATCTATGGAAACCTTACCCGTGACCCAGAGATGAAGGCATTGCCAAGTGGCATGCAAGTTTGTTCATTTTCTCTAGCTACTAACCGTATTTACAACGATCGTGATGGCAAGCGACAAGAGTCGGTTGACTATCACAACGTAGCTGTCTTTGGTAAGCAGGCCGAAAATTGCGCTAAGTACCTGACCAAAGGTAGCCCTACCTACGTTGAGGGAAGAATGCAGACTCGTAGTTGGGAGAAAGATGGTGTAAAACAGTACCGTACCGAAATTATTGCCGATCGAGTACAATTTGGTCCTAAAGGAGGTAGTACTACTGTAGTACCACAACCGGGAGGAGACGGAGGTAAGTCTAGTAGTGGGAACGATAATCGTGAGTCAGCTTTACCTGATTATCCTGAGGAGGAGATTAATCCTGAGGATATTCCTTTTTAAAAGCTTTGTTATCTTAGTTACGTCGTTGCCCGATGGCGAAAATAAGTTTCACCGTAGTCTAGTATGACTCAACTTATTTTCCTGGGGTGCCTCGTATCTAAGCGACAAATTACTTAAAACATTAAATTTGAAAAATTGGCTACTTTAATAGTTAAAAACACAACATGGAACAACAACACAACCTACACAAGAAAGCCGCTCTAGAACATATTGATTACAAAGATATTACTCGTCTTAGTGCTCATGTAAATCCACACGCACGTATGATGAGTCGCCGCCGCACTGGTTTTTCTGCCAAGGCTCAGCGAGATTTTGCCCGCTCAATCAAACGTGCCCGGTTTATGGCTTTGATGCCGTACATTCAGCACTAGACACTGCTGGATTCAAACAAAAGCACCGAGGGACTTCATCTCTCGGGGCTTTTGTTTTATACAATTTCCAGTTATAATAAAATAGGTTTATGGTCTTTCAACTGAGGAGGTATTTCTCATGGATGATCTTTTTTGGTCTAACCTGATTTTGTTTGCTGTCTGGGCGGCTTTCTTCATTGCTCTGGTCTTTTTTTTGTGGGCAGAATATGGGGCAGAATCTCTACCACCCAATGCGGCAGAGTTGGCAGAGGATTGTCTTCGGTCCGAAGGTGTTGGCCAGTACTTTTGGGCGAAACGGTGGAAGGCTCTACAAGATACAGGCCAATGGGGTCGGTGAGATAAATTCTTTAAAGAAAGGAAGAGATGCTATCATTCTTATCAAGAAAAAAGCCACAGCACGAGTGCTGTGGCTTCTCTCGTCTCCTCTTAGGCCTTTTCTACTCGTTCTGAATAGTCACCACTTTCAGTATTGATAGCGATAACATCTCCCTGATTAATAAACATTGGCACCATTACCTTAGCCCCAGTTTCCAGAACTGCTTCCTTTAGGGCACCAGAGGAAGTGTTACCCTTGACCGCGTCTACTGTTTCGGTCACCTTAAGCTCAATTTTGACTGGTACAGTAACACCAATAACTTCTTCATCATAGATTAAGGCTTTCAGCTCTGAGCGCTCCTTAATAAACTTGCCTTGATCACCAATTAAGTCTTCCGCTAAAGTAAAGCGCTCGCCTGGTTTACCAGAAATATGGAACCAATACTCGGACCCTTTGCGGTAAATAAAGATAATGTTCTGATTTTCTAGGTCAGCTTCTTCAGCTACTTCATTTACATGGAAGGTATTTTCAATCACACGCCCTGATTTTAGGTTCTTTAGCTTAGTAATATTTACCGGTTTACGTTGTTGTTTACGAAACACGTGATAAGACAATACCAAATAAGGTTCGTCATTAAAAATGATGACTTTTTTCGGAGTTATTTCGTTATAAGAGAGGACTGCCATTAAATGAATAGACGAGCGTAGCGACTACTATGAATTTAAGTATAAATAAGGAGTACGAAGTACGACTATATTTTACTTATGCAGGCGCTTAGTTGAGCCGCGACCCCAAAAGGAGCGGTCAACTGTAGCGCGTTTCTAGGCCCAGCAAATTGCTTGCCCAAGGCAAATCGCTGGAACCACGACTCTAAGTGTCATTAACGCTCTGTTAAAAATGAATAATACGCCCACAGTTATACCAAACCCGCACATTAAAAGCAAAGCGTGTATAGTCAGATTTGTAAAAATTCAATGTTATTATATAAACACATATGGAAAAACTGACGACCACTGAAGGCACCATTGCGCTCAGAGATGAAGACCTGTTGCGTCGCTCAACGAATGAGCCATGGCTTTTTTCTTTTCTGGTTGGTCGTTATGAAGCCCCTTTTCTACGCAAGGTTAGAGCGATTTTGCGCGATCCTCGTGATTGTGAGGAGGTAGTATTAGATGCTTTTACTAAGATTTACATACACGCTGATTCATTTACACCTCAAAGTGGGGCCCAGTTTTCATCTTGGGCTTATCGTATCCTGCTCAACACTGCTTTTACCAGGTACCAGAAGCTAGTTAAGGAAGGACAGCGGTTTATTGTCTTTGACCCGGAATTTGAACAGTTAGTCGGTGAGCGGGCTGGGCATACTGGCTTTGAGGAAAAAAGAGACGGTATTGAACGTGTCTTAGCTAGGTTGCCGGGACACTTTGCTAGTGTGCTTAGGCTGCATTATTTGGAACGATGGTCACATGAAGATATCGCAAAAGCTACTGATGAAAATGTCGGCACCATCAAGGCTCGCATCCATAGGGCCAAGGCGGCTTTTAGGCAGGAGAGTAAGGATGGGGAGGTTGAAGCTTTATTGTAACCAGATGAGAGATTAAGTAGTTATATCTATTACATTACAAATACTTATGAAAAACTTTTTATTACCACAAAATAGCTTGCAAAGACGCATTATGCGTCGGGTTTGGTATAGCTATAGTCTAAGTATTTTAGTCAGTAATGCTATGGCTAGGGGCTTTATTCTTGGTTTCAGTGCGGTACTTTTTCTAGAATTAGTTTCGGTACCGAGTGTCTTAGCCAACTTACTATCCGTTGAGGTGAAGGCTGTTCCGGAGTATGTTTGGCAGTCGGTATTGCAATCTATAGTAACCGGCGAGGTTTTGCAACTCATTATGTTGGGTATCATGTTTCTCTCTCTCTTATCTTTTCGTTTTAACTTACGGTCAACTTTGCCAAAGGGGCAAGCGATGCAACACGTTTAATTGGGTGACGATGAAAAAGCCAGTGGAAAGCTTTGCTTTCCACTGGCTTTTTCTAATTTACTAGTTACCTCTAAACTTTATTCCGGTTGAGCTTCTTCAGTTGCTTCTGGACCACTACTACTTTCTACGCCACTATGTCGGGCACTATTTCCTGCTACCTCATCTTTCAGTGCCCTACGAATATGTCCCAAAAGTACTTTCTCTACTTTAGGATTCTCGCGTAGGAAAGTGCGGGCTGCATCATAACCTCGTCCAAGCTTCACTTCAGTACTCTCATCGCCACCTGGTGGAAGGAAAGTGTATGAAGCGCCTGACTTACGAACCAGCTTATATTTCTCACCAAGGGCTAGAAGTTCACCTTGTGTACTGATACCCTCACCGTAGATAAGGTCAAATTCAGTGGTACGGAAAGGAGAGGCGACTTTGTTTTTCACTACCTTTACTCGGTGTCGTCCACCCACCACTTCTTCACCTTTCTTGATTTGGGCGATGCGGCGGATATCGAGACGCACTGAAGTATAAAACTTAAGTGCCTTACCGCCTGGGGTAGTTTCTGGATTACCAAACATCACTCCGACCTGCATACGGATCTGGTTAATAAAGATAACTACCGTTTTGCTCTTGGCGACGATACCAGTTAGCTTACGCAAAGCCTGACTCATGAGACGAGCTTGTTTGCCAACGTGATGTGCTCCCATTTCACCCTCGATTTCATCACGTGGTGTAAGGGCAGCCACGGAGTCGATAACGATGATATCAATTTTTCCGGATCGAACTAGTGACTCAACGATTTCCAAAGCCTGCTCACCATTATCAGGTTGAGAAATAAGTAACTGATCAAGTTTGACACCGATGTTGCGAGCGTATTCAGGGTCCATGGCGTGTTCTGCATCAATAAAAGCACAAATACCGCCAAGCTTTTGTGCTTCTGCTACTGCATGTAGTGCTAGCGTAGTTTTACCGGATGATTCTGGTCCAAATATTTCCAATATACGACCACGTGGGTAGCCACCTATACCGAGAGCATCATCTAGTCCGATTGAGCCACTTGGAACGGCGTCCACATCAACTCGTTTGCTCTCATTAAGTGTCATTATTGAAT
Organism: Candidatus Elulimicrobium sp.; assembly: GCA_020720815.1. Classification (GTDB taxonomy): domain Bacteria; phylum Patescibacteriota; class Minisyncoccia; order Phycocordibacterales; family UBA918; genus OLB19. The sequence continues at coordinate 47,722 of DYNY01000003.1, forward strand.
CGTCACCAAATTTGGTTTTGATGGCTCGCAGGGTTTCCGCGATACTAGAAATATCACCACCTTTTTTGTCATTGGCTTCGCCTAGGGTCTTAGCCACCTTAGCTACTTTTTTCTTTACCATAGAGATTTATTAGTTTTTAGTAAATGAGGCTGGAGTGTACACAAACGATCTTTCTATTCGTGTCTCTCGGCCGTACCTATCTTTTGCTCGCAGGGTAGCTACAGTATACCCGTTTTCCAAGACAAGTGCTTCTGTAAAATGCCCGGCTTCATTGGTATAAATTGGTCGCTCATTGAGCCAGAGGTGGGTAATATTGTAGGCGGTTCCACTGAGTTCTACTAGACGAGTATTATTGTGAATGAGTGGTTCATTTACAAGTACTATTTGTGGTCCTGCAATCATAAATCTAGCCTGAAATAGCACATAAACACCAACCACCACTAATAAAATAATCAAACCAACAAAAATCAGAATTGATCGAAATTCAAAGCGGGGTAAAGAAGTACGAGGTATCATAGCTGGCTAATTTTCTTGCTCATTTTGACTTACTTCACCGTCATTACCGTCATTATTTTTTCCTATCAAAATCTCGCGTGGTCTAGCGCCGTCGGCTGGCCCAATCACACCTTGTTCTTCTAGTAGGTCTATTAGACGAGCCGCTCTGGAATAACCAATACGTAGTTTGCGTTGTAAGTATGAAGTTGAAGCTTTACCAGCTTCCATGACTGCGTATTTAGCATCATCAAGTAATTCATCATCACTGTCCACATCATCACCATTAAGAGATACCATGAAAGAGTTGGCGTTACCAACACCGTCCTTTTGTTCATCTAAGTCGATAGTGTCAAGCGTGTGATCGCTCTGATCTTTTAGATAAGCGACCACTTTTTTAATCTCATCACCGGAGATATAGGCTGATTGGATACGAATCAGCCTAGAACCTTCAGAAGAAAATAGCATGTCTCCCTGACCTAGTAGTTTTTCAGCTCCCATCTGGTCGATAATTGTGCGGGAGTCTATTTGTGAAGCGACGTTTAGGGCAATACGAGTCGGAATATTGGCCTTGATTGTGCCAGTTATAACATTTACCGATGGTCTTTGTGTAGCTAATAGGAGGTGTATACCGACGGCGCGACTCATCTGGGCTAAACGGACGATCAAGGCTTCTAGTTCTCGTGGATACGCTTGCATTAAGTCATTAAGCTCATCGAGGATAATAACAATATATGGTAGGGGTTCGGGCAGGCTTCCTTTTTCTTCTTCCAGACTCCCTCTTTCTTCCCAGGCTTTTTTAGCTGGATGGTAAACTTTACTATGATATAACTCTAAACCTTGCACACCTTCGGTCTGTAGTATGTCGTAACGACGAGCCATTTCTTTCACCGCCCAAGCCAAAGATCGAATCGCTTTTTTTGGTTCAGTAATGACTGGAGTCAAAAGATGGGGAATACCGTTATAGAGGGTAAGTTCTACACGCTTGGGGTCTACTAAAATAAAACGTAATTGTTCTGGTGAATTTCTGAAGAGTAGGGAAACAATCATATTATGAATTGTGACAGACTTACCCGATCCGGTTGTACCAGCAATAAGTGCGTGGGGCATACGGGCGATGTTGGCAAAATGTACGCCACCAGCCACGTCCTTACCAAGGGCTATTAAGAGTGGACGAGGTGAGTCAGTGTACTCGGGACTTTTCAGGATTGAAGCTAGGCCAACGATAGAACGAACGGCATTTGGTACCTCAATACCAACGAGCGACTTTCCTGGTATTGGGGCTTCGATACGGATGGTACTAGCCTTAAGTGCTAGTTGTAGTTCTTGTTGGAGAGCGACAATACGGGAGATGCGTACACCTTGGGCTGGTTTCAGTGAGTAGCGGGTGATAGCTGGTCCACTTTCAACGGCATCCATTTCGACATTAATACCAAACTCCTTGAGGGTACGTTTGATGATGAGTGAGTTGGCTTTTACATCACCTGCTACCGCCTTACCTTTATCTTTATTGAGTAGCGATAAAGAAGGAGGGATATAGAGACCACTAAAGTTTTTGACCACTATATCATTTAAGTTTCTGTTGGCATCTACCATCTCAGTCATCTTACTAGTGACTGCCTCGAGACCCTTTTTTGCTTCCTCACTTGGATTTTTGTTATCCTCGGAAGTTACAGTTTCATGAGGAGTCTGTTCCAGCCCAGATAAGTCTAAATCAGCTAATCCTAAATCATCTTCTTCGACATTAAGATTTTTATCTTCACGCTTTCCAAGACGAGGCAAAGTTAGTCCAGTATTGAAGCTAAGGAAAATGGCAATAAGAATAAAACCAATTAGCAAAACCCCGGTTACCATTTCACCTACCAAAAAAGATAAAGGGTAGGTGAGTGATAGACCAGCTATGCCACCTAGGTCACTTTGGTACAGTTCAAAGAGAGCTAAAACAGAGATAAAGAAAAGTGATATACCAAGTACCTTAGAAATACTGATCCGTTCATCTTCACGTGGATTCATTAAGACAAAAACATAAAATACACAAGCCAGTGGAGCAAGCCATGCTCCGGTACCAAAGAGCCAAGTCAAGCCCATACTAGTGTAGTCTCCTGCTCGTCCAGCATAGCCTAGAAGCGAGAAGAAGAAGAATATACCAAGTACCCCTACAACTACCGCGCCGATGGCTTGTTTGGTTTGAGGAGATAGGTCATCAAAGATGGGCGTTCTCTCTTTTATTTCGACGGGTCTTTTCTTTCGTGCCATAGGTAAAATGTTCAGTATTTCTTAAGTGATTACGCCAATAATACCATGAAGTATGGCTATAGGGTTGGGGAAAGTGTCACTATCACTACAAGTTTTGTGCCTTGCACAGGGCCTTTTGGCTGGCCTACATTGGTACCCCACAAAAAATTAGGTTTCACTAAAAGACAATTAAACAGCCTTGCAAATAAAGCAAAATGTCCTTATAGTAGTACTTAGACCTTTAGCTCAAAAAGACAGATTTATCAAAGACACACAAGCCAAATAAAAGACTATTAAAGACAGATATGGATAAAGATAACCCGTTTGCAGTTAAAAGACTTTCCGCCAATAATGAGTACTATAGTAATGTTTTCAAAAAGACAGAAAGAACTGTCTCGGTAGTCTTTTACATATTGTCTTACATTGAACGAAACGAACAGACAGAATTCCATATAAAAGTCATGAGTGAAAAAGCCATGCAAGTGCATGAAGCCTCACTGGCTTCTTTGTCCTTATATGAATATGAGGCGCGCGAAAAAATATTTCCTTTCCAGCAAGCCTTAGTCGCACTTGAGGGTGCTTTTCGGATCGGCAACGCCGCCCGGGTCCTTAATGATGAGGTGCTTGTTTTACTCCTTACGGAAGTAGATTTGGTTCAGCGTTATCTCCGCAATCACTTCGCCATTCAGCTCCCACAGTCTGTGCGCGAGTACAATTCCCTCATTGCCTCCCCGAGTGAGCCATCTCGTCCCAATCGTCTTTATCGTGAGAATATTGCACCGAGAGCTTCGCGGGTAAACATTCCGAAAGGGGACATTAGCTCTGATGCCCATATGGTCTATAGTCAACTAGTAGATCGCTCCGCCCGCATAAAGACAGTCCTTGAAGCTAAACCTGAAGCGACGATAAAAGACATTGCGGAAGTAATAACTGATGTTAGTGAAAAGACAATTCAGCGCGAGCTAAATAGTCTCATAGAAAAAGGACAAGTGATAAGACAAGGAGAAAGGCGTTGGTCTAAATACTCAATTGCGAAGTAGTGAATATTTGTCTCTTATTTATAAAGAACATTGAACAACTGGAGAACTGGGACAGAGTATAGGGTTCATAGACATGAAACAGGGATGATTCCTCGGTTGGAGCGAAATTCAAGAGATACGAAACGCAGGAGATTTCTCGGTTGTAGCGAAGCGGAAAACGAGGAATTTCCTGAGTGAGTGTCTCTCTTGCACACCCTCTTTTTCCGTGTCGTGATGCAATTATGGTCGTAAGAAGTGACTACCTAGTGCGTCATAAGAGAAAGGAAGATAGTGTTGTTTTTATTGACGTTTGTTCTACTTTCACGTAATGTGGCAGCAGAAATCTGTCCATATCACCTAGGCTATATGGTTGTTTGGCCCCTTGTGTTACTTAGCTTAGTGCTTAGTTAGTTTCGTATCACATCCTGGACTAAGCAATCCACATCTAGCTTGGATAAATGCGGTTGGAGTTTGTCAGTCTTCTGCTATACTTCCGAGTGATGCGCTTATGCGCTTTTTTCTAAAGTCGGTCTGTGTTTTCCTCTGGGAGAGGAAAACCACCCGAAGCTTTACGACAGGAGAAAGCCGTAAGAGTCGTTATGTTCTTTAACAAACATGTTGCTTTGCAACATGGGTAGCCGGGAAACCAAACTACTTTCATATCTATAACCACCACCCTGTGCGCAACCTAATATTATATTCATATAATATATAATTATGAAGCACGGACTACCGCCTCACTTTTTCCTGCCTTGGTTGCCTATGACAGACACGCAGTCCTTCCTTACAGCTAATCTTTACGTCGCGAGATGTAGAGTTAGTGATATTTCGTAAGGTGGCGTGATAAACCACTTTATGAATATGAATTAATTCATATTATCAGCCGTTATCAAACTAATTAGCTCGCGCAAGTGAGCACACGCATTAATCCTGCGTAAAAAAACAAATTACTTAATATATGACTATTGCAAAAGATTTTGCAGCAAAGGCTTCTGTAGCTTTCGTTGCAGCCGCAATGATCTTCTCAATGATTGCTCCTGCTGCGCAGGCACAGTCAACAGAGGACTTGCAAACGATGATTAACACACTACTTGCTCAAATTGCGTCTCTACAGGCACAAGTTGGACAGGGAGGTACATCAGTAGCTTCAGGTGTTTGCCCATACACATGGACACGTGACCTTTCAACCGGTTCAACCGGAGCTGACGTTATGAAACTACAACAGTTCCTAAACGCTGACGCTGATACACGAGTAGCAGCTGAAGGTGCAGGTTCAGTAGGTATGGAGACTGAGACTTTTGGTCCAGCTACTGCCGCTGCTGTTTCTAAGTTCCAGGTTAAGTACCGAGCAGAGACCCTATCACCAGCCGGATTAGTAAATCCAACTGGCTACTTTGGTCCAGCTTCACGTGCTAAGGCTAACTCACTTTGTTCAGCTCCGGTGGTAACACCAGTAGATGAGACAGATGAGGATATGACTGACGATGAAGATACAGAATCATCTGATCTTTCAGGTGAGGCTTCACTTGATTCATTTGAAATAAATGACGGAGATTCAACTATTGAGGAAGGAGATTCAGATGTTGTTATCGGTGAAATCACAGTTGAATTCACAGATGGTGACGCTTCAATTTCACGACTTGATGTGACTCTAGACGGTCTTGCTTCAGGAGCAAAGCCATGGGACGCCTTTGACACTCTATCACTTTGGGTAGATGGCGAAATGGTGGCTGAAGTAAATGCTTCTGATAAGGATGACTACACCACTGAAAGTACAGGTATGATTCGTTTCTCAGGTCTAGACATTGTTGCTATGGAGGATGAGGCACTAGACATTACTGTTGGTGCTTCAATTCAAAACAATCTTGATACTGAAGAACTTACATCTTGGGATCTTAAGGCTGTAGCAATGCGTTACTTTGACGCAGATGGTGTAGCAACAACTGAAGATGCAACTCCAGTTACAGATGATACTGCAACATTCGAAATTCAAACAGCTGGAACTGACGAAGAATTGAAATTATCTCTCGCTTCATCAAATCCAGATTCAACTGACATTGTTGTAGACACAGATGTTGACACTAATGATGTAACCATCATGGTGGCAGATCTAGAAGCTGTTGACAATGACATTGAAATGACTACAGTTGTTGTAAAGGTAACTACAGTTGCTACAACTACAACTAACGTTGTTGATGATGTTCGAGTTGTTATTGATGGACAAGAGTTTGATGCGGAACCACTAGGATTGCTTTCAGCTGGAAAGTCACAAGCAAGTACTACTGGTAATTTCGTACAATACCTCTTCGATATCGATGGTGATGTAATTATCGATGAAGATGATACTGTCGAAATGGAAGTGGTGGTTGATCTTAACGATACCAATGATGGTCTACGTTATGTTAACGGCACAACTATCAAGGCTGAAGTTACTTCAACAGAACGAAATCTATGGGTAGCTGAAGGTGCTGATGATCTTGGTACTTCACAGTTCAATGGAACGGCAGTTGGTGATGCTCATACACTAGTAGCTGAGGGTATCATCGTACCAGTAGACGGCTTCGAATCAGAAGTTGATACTCTAGGTACAAATGACACTATCGGTGAATTCACACTTACATTTGATGTAACAGCTGTAGAAGGAGACTTCTATGTTACTGAATTTGCAAGTACAAGTGCTACAACTAATGGTGTTCAATTCACAGTTGATGGAACTCTAGGAACAGGAACTATTTCTGCTTCAATGACTTCAACTGGTGATGAGGATACTTCGGGAGTATTCACAGTACGTGAAGGTGAGACTGAGACATTCACTTTGACTGTTACAGTTGACCCACAAGCTACTGGTACTTTCCGAGTTGAACTTAACGAAGTATGGTACTCTGCAGAAGTAGATGGAACAACTACTTCAGAGATGTATATACCAACCCCAGTTTCTGACTTCCGAACTGCTTCACAAGCTATCCAAGGTGCTTAATCTCTGATTAAGACCGCGGACTGCTAAGAACAGTACGTAGTTAAGAAAAGGAAAAACCCCTTGCGGGGTTTTTCTTTTGTCCAAATTTTACCTATAGCTACCCGAAGATAGGTGGCAGGCACCTCCGGAAGGCAAAATCTGTTGTATAATATTTCCATGGCCCGTGCTCCTCGCATTGATATAGCAGATTATCAATATCACGTTCTAAACCGAGCTAATGCCCGTACGCAGATTTTTAATACTACTGAAGATTATCGACTGTTTATGGAGATACTCACAGATACGGTAGAATTTTTGGACATGCGTCTGCTGGCTTTTTGTTTAATGCCAAATCATTGGCATTTGATTTTGGAACCAAGAGTTGATGGAGATTTGTCTCGCTTCATGGCTCGCCTTACCAACACTCATGTTAAGCAGTATCAAGCGAAGCATGAGTCAGTGGGGATGGGACATCTCTATCAGGGTAGGTATAAATCTTTTACGATTGAAGAAGGTCAATACTTCTATACTGTCTTGCGTTATGTTGAACATAACGCTTTAAAGGCAAAACTATGTCCGCGGGCTGAGGATTGGCCGTGGGGAAGTGCCTACCTGCGAGCAAGGGGCACTACTAAATTACTCTCACCTTTGCCGATAGATTTGTCGGCAAATTATCTAATAGATTTAAATGCACCACTTTTTGCGTCTGAAGAAGAGGCAGTAGAATTGAGTGAAAACTGCAGCGTTCCATACGCTAGTGCTGTTTGGCAGGATAATTTGAATGTTATTGTAGAACAAAAGACGACGGGTAAAATATTGTAAAACAAAGTTTATATAGTATGAGACACGTTTTTAACCTCACAGAAGAAGAACTTGAAATTGAAGCTGAATTTGAGCGTGGAGAATACGAGTCTGTGCCGTGTTTGATCGAAGAAAGGCTTCGTCTTAAGCAGACTGCTAGAAATACTATAGCTCGAAAAAGAGGCAGGTTCAAATTTTAAGGACCCAACCCATTTACTTAGTGTACATATAAGTGTACACTTGATACATGAATACAAAATTTATTGGTATTAAAGATTTTCGTCAGAATATGGCGCAGTACGCCAAAGAAGCTCGTGCCAAGAGGAGTCGTCTTGTTGTTACTAGTCGCAATACTCCTCTCTTTGCAATTGAGCCTTTTGAAGAGAGCGAGAATTATGAATCTCTCTATAATAAATTAGTAAAGGCTAAGTCTGATTTGGCGGCCGGACGTACCTACACTGAAGAGGAGATAATGAAAGAATTCGGGGTGCGTTAGTCTTTTAGTATGCGTGTCGAATATTCAGCTGAGACACGTAAAGATTTAAAAGCTCTTGATAAGGCCATAGCAGCCAGGATTATTAAAAAAGTATCCATCTATGCTTCAGCTAGTGACCATCGAAAGCATGCTAAGTCTCTAACGGGTAGTTTTAGAGGCTTTTACAGATTTCGTGTAGGTGATTATCGGGTAGTCTTCTCAATCTCTGAAGAAGGAACAGTCTCCATTATTATTGTTATCTTAATCGCTCACCGAAAAGATGTGTATTGGTAAGTTTATAAAAGATTAGGGGATTTTGTATAAAGCTGGATTTAAGCTAATATAGTCATATGCTTAAAATAAAAAAAATATTCCTATTAGTTATTATTGCTTTTGTGTCTTTGCCACAAATTTCTTCGGCTTACCTTACCACTGAACAAACTGCTACTAAGCTAGATGCCAATACCTTCTTATTTACGGTTACTTACAAATTTGGTTTTCTCAACCGCGAACTGCGGATGCCGATTGGGGCGGTGCGCGGAGTTTCGTTTGGTGCCACTTCACCTTTTGCCGGATACGTAATCCAAAATGATGGAAAGATGGTGGTGACTAAAGGGGAAGCTCATTCGATTGTCTTAAGTGGTGCCAAAGTGATAGATAATGAATATTATCTACCACCTGGTAAGGCCAGTAACTTTACCTTGATCACAGTCCTGAATCTCACACCAGAGATGATAGCGGTAGCCGATGAAGAATCGCGTCTGTCTCTCCTTATAACTTCGTTACCTTTCACTATGATTGATAAAGGGAAGGATATTCCGGCTAGACTGAATCCTTCAGAGTTGCAGTACTATGTTACACCGGAATTAAGTATCAAATAATACTCTTCTCCCTTGGGTCCTTTCTAATAAAAAGTGACAAGTAAAAACCCCGCGCCTACTATGGCGCGGGGTTTTTACTTTATTTACTCTGTATTAGAGAGTGATTGCTCCGCTAGCGTCTTTTGGTTCCGCATCTTCCTTTGGTAGACGAGTCTCGCGACATTCAGTCTTCATGGTTTGTTTAAATTCAGCCCAAGCAGCTTTTCGATCTGTTTTAAGTGCCACATGTGCTTTCTTGCTAGCATCCTTCCAATTTTTCCATGAATTCTTTAGAGCAGTAGCTCTTTCTTTTACGTTAGTAATTTTCCAAGACTCTACCAGGGCATCTTTACGTAAGGTCAAGGTAGCGGTAATTGAAGTATTGAACTCTGCCCAAGACTCGATAATAGCCGTCTCACGGTCTAGAACAGCTCCTTGAACACAACTCAAGTCTGTTGTTGGTCGAGAGAAATGGCAGTGGTTGAAGCCATAGCTCGGTTTTTCATTATACTTATATCACTAATACTCACTTTAGCTTCTGCTTGAGCCTGTGGCATAGCCAATAAGATACTAAACAGAGTGGCCACGAACGCTACAACAACAATATTTTTAGTAATAGTTTGTGTCATTTTCTTTAATTAATTTTGGTTTAATGTACCTATTAAACCAAGTCTGGCAGGTAATCGCAACCATAAAATTATGAACAAGTGGTCACTATTTGGTTTCCTTGGTGTTAGTATAGGTAAATAAGACAAAATACTCATGTCACACAATATTACGACCAAAGGCAACAGGAACCAAGGCCAACAAACAGTTGGCCTGACTAAGTTGATTATAATGAGCAGTCTGGCACTGCTCATTTCCTTTTCACCAGAGACGGCTTTGGCTTGTGGGAATATCATCTCTTGGGATGGTGAAAGTGAGGTGATAGAACCGATTGTAGATTGCGCTGACCCTTTTAAGGTTACAAATGATCCGCCTTCTCCCTATTCTCTTAGAATAAACGGCACGGTCGTGGCCGATGGCGGTTCGGTGGCCGTGTCTGAGGTCAAGACAAGTGATATTTTAGTAGAAGGAGAACCATACTTAAATCAGCAAGATTTTTATCTCTATCGTTACGAGGCGGGTAATTATCAGTATGTACGACAAGAGGCGCCAGTACCGACCTTGAATGATTATCGTGAATTTGCAGTTGGTTATTTCACACTCGCATCTGAAGTGGACTTTTATATAAATATTTTAAGAGAGGCACAAGAAACGGGGAATACTGATCAGTACTTTTATGACGAATATTTTGTTGAGCTAATAGATGAACAGACAGGAGAGACAATTTATAGTCGTTATAACAACTTTGTCGCGGCGGCCGATTCATATTTATATTCACTGGTACCGACAATTGGGGTAGGTACTTATACCATGGTGATTGAAGATTCTGAATTGATATTTAGTAAGCGGTCAATCTTGCAATACTTTAAAGACCTTATTTTACCAACCACTTTTGCTCAAACTTTTCGTGGTCCCTATATCTATACAATAACTTTTACCCTGACAGAGCCAATTGAAGAACCACCAACTGGCGCTTCCAGTGTCCTATTTTTACCGGGGATTATGGGTTCAAGACTTTATGAAGATGGGAATTTTTGTGATAAAGGAGAGGCCCAGTACCAGCTATGGTTCTCGTCTAATGAATGTTATCAGATGCGCCTAACAACAAAGTTTACCGGCCAAAGTAATAATCCTATTTATACCAAGCCAGGAGCCGCGGGTATTCTTGATGAAACATTTGGCCTAAACATTTACAAATCATTTATTTCTGATTTAAAAGATTGGAAAGACGAAGATATTATTGATGATTACACTGTTGTACCCTATGACTGGCGAGCTGAGTTAGATAATGTACTAAAATCAGGTACCAGGGACGAGACAGGTAACATCTTTGCTGGGGAAAAGACAACTATCTATGAAGGTAACTTGTATAACCTTATTAAGGAGTTAGCAGACAACTCAAAAAATGGGAAGGTCACGGTTGTGGCTCACTCCAATGGTGGTTTAGTCATTAAGCAACTGATAAGTAACCTAAAAAATACTAATGACCCGCTTTTGGATGTAATAGATAATGTAATTTTAGTCGCCGTGCCCCAACTGGGGGCACCAAACGCCGCTATTGGCATTCTCCACGGGGAAGATTTGGACCCAGTGATGTCCCAGGCGGTCACTCGTAAACTGATGAACACCATGCCATTCTCACACCACTTACTTCCGGTGACTGGTTATTTTGACACGGTGGATACCCCAGTTATTGCGATTGAGCCTGGTGAAGCGACGGATTTGTGGATTAATACTTATGGTGGAAGTATTTCTACTCAAGATGACCTACAGAATTTTTTGAGTTTTGACAGTGGAAGAGATAAACCAGAGTTTAATGATCTGGAAAAACCAGACGTGGTAGATATTTATTTACTTAACTACGCCAAAACAACAGAAGTGGTTCAAGGTAACTTTGTCCCAACAGCCGGGATGAAAGTGTATCAAATCGCTGGAGTCGGTTTAGAGACACCGACCAGCCTGGTCTATTTCTCAGATAAAGAGTGCACAAAAAGAAGTTTCTTTTTGTGCACCGAATACAGTCCTAAAATAAGCTATCGGGTAGAGATGACAATTGATGGTGATGATACCGTTCCGGTTCCTAGTGCACTGGCTTTGGCAGAAGACTTGAAAGTGAACAGGATGTGGTTAGATTTTCTTACTTATAATAATGAGTCATTTATAAATCGCCAGCATAAAGATTTTTTCGAAGTGCCAGACGTTAGTAATTTTGTGTCAAATATAATCCAAGCCACTAATACTAAAACCTACGACTATCTGTCAGATTCTGTGCCAGAGTTAGATGAGGGAGAAAGATTAGTTTTTCAGCTACATTCACCATTAGATATGCTGATAGAAAGTAGTGATGGAAAGACAGTGAGTAGTTCGACCAATGAGATAGAAGGTTCAGTTTATCGAAGATTTGGCGAATTGCAGTACATTTCTATCCCCGCTGATGAAAATGCGACGTTAGTCTTAAACGGTCTGGCCGAAGGTTCCTTCACTCTAGATATAGAGGAGGTGGCTGGGGAAGAAAGGACGCGTCATACATATAGCGCTATTCCGTCTAGCACTAGTACTCAAGTGACATTAGAAATTGATAGTAGTATCGTGATAGAAAATTCTATTTTGGAAATTGACTACGACGGAGATGGGGAGGAAGACGTTTTATATAATACTTCTGGTGTAGTAAAAGAAGAAGTCACCTATAAAGATTTATATGAAACTATTAATAACCTAGGACTGAAGAGAGCTCCTAGGATGGTTCTGCTTGAATTAGCAAAAATAGCCGAAAAGTTTCACGACAAAGCAGTCAAGAATAAAAGATATCTTAAGTTAGAAAAAGTGAGCCTGGGTTTGTTGGTGAAGCAAGTTATTCTATTTGAGAGAATTAAGTTAATCAGTCTGGATCAAAGAAGAGAGGTTGAAGGTGTTATTACTAAGTTATTAAATAAATAGGTATGAATTTAAAAAAAGTAATTTTGTTACCATCATTAGTAGGGACTTTGTTGCTATACTTTCTATTTAATACTCGTGAATTAGGTTTGTGTAACATATACTGCGGTTCTGGAATTAATAATTATCAAGATATCTTTATTTTCTTCCCAGTCATTCTCTTTTTCTCTTTGGTTACCTATAAGCTCAAACCCGAAGTATTTATTGCTTGGTGGAGATTTGCTCGATTAGCTATACCAGCTGTCTTTGTTGGTTTATTTATCATTAGCTTAGAATTGCATCATAACCCGGGAGGTTGGTTTAATTTTGATGAAGCAAAAGACATGTTTATGTATTTTGTTATCTATGGAATTTTCGTCATAGGATCTTTCATCCAAATCTACCGGGGGTATAAAAAATAAATGATGGGGATGTTATACTACTGGCGTGCATGTTCAACAAAACCTTTTATAAGTTTCTGATGAATTTTGTCGCGGTGGTGGCGGCTGTCCTATTTTTTATTTTGATAGTGGGGCTCGGGGTGGGGAGTTAATAACGTATGATAAAGATAACGGATCAATATTTTTGGAATTTTGTTTTTCTATCCTTCTTTGGGTTTCTTTTAATCATGGCCACGATTATCCTTGATACCGAAAGCCGAATTCCGCTCTCTGAATTATCTAAATTTGATCTCGCTGTTATAATTTTGGCGTCGTGGCGACTAACCCGACTATTTACTTCCGATATTACTACCAAATTTTTCCGTGAACAATTCTATGACCTGAAGAAAACCGCTCGCACTATTACCTTAGAAAAACCCCCAACCGGACCAAGACGCACCATCCTTGACATCATTCTTTCTCCGTGGAGCTTTGGGATTGGGATGACGGCCCTCGTTACTTTTTGTTACTTGATTTCTGCCTATACAGTCTACGTATTATTACTCTTGGCTTTGTCCGGCTTGGTGGCCCTCCTTGAGGTGTGTACACAATATTTGACGGCCAAAGGGAAGGAGGAGTAGGCTTCTAGGATATGAAAATATCCGAAAATTGTCACGAGATGTTACTAAATGCCGAAGGTAAAGCTTTAGCTACGTATAGTCAAGAGACTGGCGTGCACGTCGTGCCGATTTCTAGTATTAAGGTGGATGGAGATAATATTATTTTGGTCAACTATTTTTTTGGTGCTACCCTACGCAATATTAATAATGACCCACATGTCGCTTTAGCTGCATGGATTGGACTTAAAGGGTATCAAATAAAAGCGACGGCCATAGAAGAGAAGGAAGGGGAACGATTTGAAGCGGTCGTGAAATGGATTGCGGAAACTATTCCTGGTTGGGTGGTAAAAAGTATTTTGGTTTTGACCCCAACGCGAATATTTGATGTGAGCGCTGGAGCCGAGGCAGGGAAGGAAGTGTTTGAGTAAGTGTCCAAGGTAAAAGCCGGTCGAGGCGTCTGCCTCGACCGGCTTTTATAGCATTTGGTCAATTTTTTGTCGGGCTAGGCGGAATCGAACCACCACCACACACACCCCATGCGTGCACACTACCACTATGCTATAGCCCGAAATCAGTCTAGAAGACTGATTTAGTTGAGTACAATACAGTACTCAAATATTATGTTATTCGAAAACAATCTACACACTGAAACCTTATTCGGAAAATCGATTATACAGCCTATTTACATTACATTCCAATCTGGTATAGTGCAAAGCGACAGGCTCATGACAGCTGGTCGCACGAAAGTGCGGTAATGACTATAAAATAGTCGCCCGCCGAGGTCCAATCTCTTATGTATTGGGGTCGAAGCCTATGACACAACATTTTGTTGTGTCCGTGGCCTGTATTTATTAGCACTTTTACACTATAGACATCATGGCCATTAATAAAGCCAAGAAGCAAGACATTCTCGTTAAACTGGAAACTGTTCGCGAGAGTGCAGATTCAATTGTGTTTGTGCACTACAAGGGTCTTTCCGTAGCCAACACGACTGCTATGCGTAAGGAATTACGTGAGAAGGGAGTAGGTTACTTTGTTGCCAAGAAGACCCTTATGGAACGAGCATTTGGTTCTACCTTTACCGGTACAATGCCAACTCTCGATGGTGAAATTGCTATCGCTTATAGTGAAGATGCAATTGCTCCAGCTCAGAACATCAAAGAATTCAGTACCAAATTCAAGGATAATATATCTATCGTTGGAGGAGTGTTCCAAGGAGTATTCAAGAATCAGGATGAGATGACAGCTATCGCTTCAATCCCACCACTACAGACTCTGCGAGGTATGTTTGCTCAACTTCTAAATTCACCACGACAGCGTTTTGCGGTGGTACTTAGCGCAGTTGCTGAGACTAAGTAGAAATTGCAGGACGTCTCCAACATTTCCATTATCTAAATTTAATTAATCAACATGACACACGAACAAATTATCGAAGCGGTTGAGAAGATGACTGTACTTGAGCTAAACGACTTAGTAAAGACGATTGAGGAAAAGTGGGGAGTTTCTGCTACAGCCGTAGCAGTAGCTGGTCCAGTGGCTGCTGGCGCTGCTGAAGAGCAATCAGAATTCACTGTAGAGCTTACCGAAGCTGGTGCTCAGAAGATTGCTGTTATCAAGGTAGTTAAGGAAGTACTTGGTCTAGGACTTAAGGAAGCTAAGGATCTCGTTGATGCTGCCCCCTCAGTTGTTAAGGAAGGTATGAAGAAGGAAGACGCTGAAACCCTAAAGGCCAAGCTTGAAGAAGCTGGAGCAAAAATAACATTGAAATAATACAAAGTAATTTTAAACAAACCGGCAACAACTTTAGTGTTGCCGGTTTTGTGTTGTATAAAAAAGCAACTGCCCTGCTAGGGCAGGGCAGTAAGGCGTAACTAGTTCAAGTCTCATCGGCCGTCATGGTGTACCAGACGTCGTCTGGAGGTATCCGGGCTTGCACCCGACCTTCCCCGATGACTGTAGGTCCACCATCTTCTCCAAGTGAGGTCACCCCTGGAAGTGAAAAGCTACCATGTTCCGGTGATCTGGTCACATACTTGGGAGTGTCTCCGACACACTTGTGTGTCGGGGAATTAACTATTTCTTTCCTCTTTATTGGCATTCTGTTCTCCTGATCCCATCAATTTAATCGGTTGATGATTTACCGTGTACTAACAGCCTATAATATATAACCTTTTTTGCTAAAATAAAAACCACTTATTCTTTTTTGCTATCAAATCATGGTAAAAAGCAAATCCTGCGAATGGGGATTCGCAGGATGGGTTGGGGTGTACTGGTGTCAGTTTAGGAAGGCATCGCCTGTTTGATTGCTTGGGCGATGTCGACGCTGGTGAAAGGCTTCGTGATGAAACCCGCTACTGTAAGTTCACTGGCTTCTAGCTTGGTCTTTTCGTCATTCAAGCTTGTAACCATGAAGACAGGAAATGACCAGCGTCCAAGACCGGTACGGATCTCCCTCAACAATTCTAGACCAGTCATCTCTGGCATTTCGACGTCGGTGAAGACTGCTTGAAAGTCTTGCTCATGCAAAAGAAGCAGTGCTTCGTGGCCATTGTTGACCATGCTTACTTCATACCCGAGTTTGTACAGGACTTGGTAAAGAATTATTCGGCATACCTCATCGTCATCGACGATGAGAACTCTAGATAGTGGTTCCATTGTGTAGTCTCCTGGTGGTTGGGTGGTGAAGAACTATGTTTCCTATTTAACTTACATTAAGCAACGAAAATGTCAATCTGTATAGGCAAATAAAATCAAAGTTTACTTTACGACACACCCCGTTTTTCTGTCCAGATTTGTGGATAAGTGGATTATGTTATACTCAGCGAAATTCAGTATGTCAGACCCGCTTTCGATTCTTTTTGGTAGTACGGCTCGTGTTAAACTCCTGCGGTTTTTTCTATTTAATCCCTCTAAAGAATTTACCTTTGATGAAATAAGTAAGCGGGCAAGGTTGGTTCGTCGCACTGCTCGCACTGAAATTTCTGCTCTGGAAAAGGCAGAGGTAATAGTGAAGAGAACAGTCTATGTTGATCAGCCAGGCAAAGATAAGAAACTAAAAGCACTGGGCTTTGCGGTAAATAAAAAGTTTCCCGAGCTACAAGCCTTGCAAACATTTCTGTTTGAAACAGCTCCGATTGATGGCAAGAATCTACTTAGTCATTTGCGTAAAGCGGGGACGATTGATTTCTTGGTGGTGGCTGGAGTGTTTGTGCGCGAGTTTGAACAACAACTTGATGTCTTGATTGCGATGAAGAAAGTCTCGCAAGCAAAAATTGAAAGTGCTATACGATCGCTCGAAGCTGAGATTGGAATTGAGATTCGTTTTGCAGTGATGACTTCTGATGATCTCTTATACCGAGTAGGGATGAATGATAAGCTAGCGCGTGATTTATTTGATTACAAGCATCAAATACTAGTAGATAAAATTGGTGTACGGGATGAACGGCACAATGGTTCGTATCCGGGGTAGTTAAGACAGCTATATACAGAAGCGTTTTATTATGTACTCTAAAGTTAATAAATGCTTATAAATTAATACTAATTGGCTTAGGTAAACACTATTGTTTACCTGGGTATAAACCTGTGGATAGAACTGTAGACAAAAGGACTAGTTTGACCACAGTAAATACTTGACTTTATTTTTTGATTGTATACAATGGCGCCTACGTATTTATGAGATTTGGAAATCAAGCAAGCTAACCCGGTAAGAACTTCGCTTTGCGAGTTTCCTGCCGCGGTAACGCGGTCTTTTTTATCCAGAAATCAAGGGGGTACGCGATCATCGACAGATCCCACGATTAAGCGAAAAGCATTTTAAGTTTACTTGAAATGACAAGTACTTTAGTCACACGTGGGAGTTGTATGGTAAAACATACAATCGCATATTCTAGGGGTCAGATTTGATAAGGTCTGACCCTGAAAATCCACGTGTGTTCGACGCACACGTGGTATGCACGAATTTACTTCGGTAACTTCGTGCAGTAGGTAAAGATTTATCGGGTAAAGATTTATGCTGATAAAGCAGGGTCTTTTCGTCCCCGATAAATCAAACACAACAGCTCATCTAGCCTTGTAGGGATAGATGAGCGTCTGGCTTTGATTAATGTATTTTTCAGAGAACCAGACAAACACTCAAAAAATTGTACAGCGGTGTACAGCATTTAAGTATGTGAACAATGTCTATCGTTTAATTACGGTGTGCAGCGTTCCTTACAGGAATGTAAGGGTGTATGGTGGATGCCTAGGCTTCAAGAAGCGATAAAAGACGTGGTATGGCTGCGATAAGTTTCGGCGAGGTGCCAAATAACCTTCGACCCGAAAATTTCTGAATGGGGAAACCCTCCTGTCATCGGCAGGAACCCTTGTATGAGGGAGCTCACCCAGCGAAGTGAAACATCTCAGTAGCTGGAGGAATAGAAAGCAATAAAGGGAACTTTCTTTCTGATCAGATTCATCGAAAGATGAGCCATTATGATCAGGAAGAAGGTTCTTGCGATTCCCTTAGTAGCGGCGAGCGAAACGGGAACAGCCCAAACCGTACGTATTTATATGTGCGGGGTTGTAGGGCAAAAACGGCATTTAGTTGCGAAGAGTTACAAATTGTATATATAGAAAAATGTGTTGGAAAGCACGACCCCAGTAGGTAATAGTCCTGTATTCGAAATGTATACGACTCTTTTGTTTTTGATCCTGAGTAGTTCGAGACATGAATAGCTCGAATGAATCTGGGAGTACTAACTCCTAAGGCTAAATATTCTTGAAGACCGATAGTGAACAAGTACCGTGAGGGAAAGGTGAAAAGAACCCCGGAGAGGGGAGTGAAATAGATCTGAAACCATACACCTACAAGGAGTCGGAGCCTCAATTTATTGGGGTGACGGCGTGCCTATTGAAGAATGAGCCGGCGAGTGTACCTTTGTCCTTTGTCTAAGCGGTAACCCCGTGGAGGCACAGTGAAAGCGAGCGTGAATAGCGCGAATATAGGGCAGGGGTACGACCCGAAGCGTGATGAGCTTACCATGAGCAGGGTGAAGCGACTGTAATAGGTCGTGGAGGCCCGAACCGGTTAGCCGTACAAAACTATCGGATGACTTGTGGTAAGGAGTGAAAAGCTTATCGAATTACGTAATAGCTGGTTCTCTCCGAAACAGCTTTTGGGTTGGCGTCGCGTGGTCCCTCTGGGGGTAGAGCACTGGAAGGAGCAAACAGGGAGAAATCTCGTTGCTCCTATCAAACTCCGAATACCAGTAGATTATAGCGCGGCAGTTAGACTACGGGGGAGAAGCTCCGTTGGTCGAAAGGGAAACAGCCCAGATCGCCAGTTAAGGTCCCTAAATATATGCTC
>DYNY01000024.1 GCA_020720815.1 Candidatus Elulimicrobium sp.
CACCAGGAGTGGAGCCTGCGGCTTAATTTGACTCAACACGGGGAAACTTACCAGGACCAGATGTTTTTTATGACTGACAGGCTTTGGGTCTTTCAGGATATTGCTTTTGGTGGTGCATGGCCGTTGGTGGTGCGTGGGTTGACCTGTCTAGCGTTGATTCAGCTAACGAGCGAGATTATCGCCAATTATTTACCATGATTTAGTCTTAAATTTATGGTTCTAATTGGGACTCCCTGCGATTTTAGCAGGTGGAAGAGGGTAGCAATAACAGGTCCGTGATGTCCTTTAGATGCTCTGGGCTGCACGCGTGCTACAATGTTAGGATCAATGGGAAGCGACCCTGATAGGGGAAGCCACTCTCACAATCCCTAACGTAGTTGGGATTGATGCTTGTAATCAGCATCATGAACCAGGAATCCCTTGTAAATGTGTGTCAACAGCGCACGTTGAATACGTCCCTGCCCTTTGTACACACCGCCCGTCGCTTCTACCGATTGGATGACTCGGTGAAATCATTAGAGTTTACGAATGAAGATGATTAAATCACGTTATCTAGAGGAAGGAGAAGTCGTAACAAGGTAACGGTAGGTGAACCTGCCGTTGGATCAGTTAAAGTTTAAATCTATCAATTTCTTTTTTAAAAATAAAATTTTAAAAAAAAATTAAATACAAAAATTAACAAAAAAAATTTAAATTTATTTAAATTTTAAAAATAAAAAATTTTAAGATCTTGGACAACGGATGTCTTGGCTCCTCACACGAAGAAGAACGTTGCATAATGTGATAAGTAACTGGAGTTGCAAACATTGTGACAAGTTAATCTTTGAATGCACATTGCGCGTGCCTTATAATTTATTATGAGGTGCATATTTGATTCAGTATCCTATTTAATTTTAAAATTCTTCTTAATTAAAAAATATTTTTAATATTTTTTATTTTAAAAGAAGTAAATTAAAAATTTTTAAGTTTTAAATAAAATGGATCTGATTCAAGTAGGAGAACCCGCTGAACTGAAGCATCTTATTAAGCGGAGGAAAAGAAACTAACTAGGATTCCCTTACTAAAGGCGATCGAAGAGGGAATAGCCCAAAAGTCTAATCCTGAAAAGGAGATGTAGACATTGTATCTTTGCTAATGTTTAAGTTGTCTCGATTGACACACGATTCAGAGTTTTAGTCTCGTAAAACAATAGCAAGTATGGTACTTTGGAGTGAGTCGGGTACCTTGAGAGTGGTGCCTTAAGTCGGTGGTATGCCCCATCGAAGGCTAAATATAGTGAGGAGACCGATAGCATACAAGTAGTGTGAACGAAAGATGAAAAGACCTCCAAAACGGAGAGTGCAAAGCGCCTGAACTTGTCCAGGTTTAAGGCTATTTATAGCGCCCGTCTTGAAACACGGATTAGGGAGTTTATCTGTAATGCGAGTTTTTGTCATTTAAAGATAAAAGCGTAAAGAAATTGACTGGCATTTGCATGGCGTTTGAGCAGTACAGATAGAACCCGAAAGGTGGTGAACTATGCCTGCACAGGACGAAGTCAGGGGAAACTCTGATGGAGGTCCGTAGCGTTATTGATGTGCAAATCATTTGTCAGATGTAGGTATAGGTGCGAAAGACTCATCGAACCTCCTAATAGCTGGTTTCCTCCGAAGTTTCCCTCAGGATAGCTGTAACGCATATAGTTAAGGGGAGTAGAGAAATGGGTAGAGGTGTAGGGGCGCTTCGGTGCCTCAACTTATTTCCAAACTTCGAATCTCCTTGTTATTAATTTACCTAATAGGAAATTAATAAATGAATTGGCGTTATAAGTGGGCTCTGACCGGTAAGCGGTCATGGCGAAATGGGATGAACCATACGTTAAGATAAGGTGCCTAAATATACCACCACTGATACCATTAAGAGAGTCCATGTATTAAAACAGCAGGTCGGTGTCCCTAAAAGTAGGCATCCGCTAATGAGTGTGTTAAAACTCCCCTGCCGAATACTAGGGCCTCGAAAATGAATGGCGCATATGGTATTACCGATACTTAACACTTCTTTAGATAAAGAAGGAGTAGGAGGATGTGGACATTTTAAAGAAGATATCATGTAAGTGATATTGGAAGAGTGTCTATTACAGATCCTAATTGAAGTAGCGTTTATCCAGGTTAACATCCTGGGGGCTGATGAGGAGTAGGGTTTCTGGGCAACATAAACTGTCCCAGAGTTAGTCGATCCTGATCTCAATAATGAGAGAAAGGGAGTACGGTTGATATTCCGTAACTGACAACAGGTAGCGGTAACGCTTTCTATCTTTCTCCATCGATCTTATACCGTTTGGCAGGGATCTCTTTCCTGTATGACAACATTTATATCCAAGGAATCAGGTCAACTGGGGATTTGTGATGTTTTGTTGGCAAAACGCAGCATTTGTTGCGTCATTGGCTATTGGATTGATCCATGAAGCGAGAGATAGATTACTGTGTCATTCGTACCGATGACCGCATCAGGTCTCCAAGGTGAGTAGCCTATGGCCATTGAGGCATGATAGTTTAGGGAATTCGGCCAATTAGAGCTGTAACTTCGGGATAAAGCTTGGCTCTGATGAAAATCAGAACCGATTGTTACGAGGAGAGCCCAACTGTTTAATAAAAACACAGCGTCGCGCTGTTCTCTTATAGGAAGTTAACGCGACGTGAATCCTGCTCAGTGCTGTGTCTGTTAACATGGTTCAAGCCAACGAAGCACCGGTAAATAGCTGGGGTAACTATGACTCTTATCAAAGTAGCGAAATACCTCGTCACTTAATTAGTGACCTGCATGAACGGAGCAACGAGGTTCTCACTGTCCCAAACTGTCTCTCAGCGAACCAACTGTAGTGGGAACGGGCACTAACTATCCAGCGGGGAAAGAAGACCCTGTAGAGCTTCACTTTGGTCTAGTCTTGTATGGTTCCTGCGGGGGTGCAGACTAGGTGGGAGAGCAATCGATTATGAGAAACCACTACCCTGTTTGGAATTATGCTTACCTCCTTGAGGAATAGGACTAGATAGAAAGTTTGGCTGGGGCGGCACACCTTCGAAAAAGCAGCGAAGGTGTCCTAAGTTGAGCTCAGTGAGGACAGAAATCTCACGTTGAGGATAAGGCCAAAAGCTCAATTTACTGTGCCTTTTTGTACTAGGACCAGTTTGGAAACAAAGGCCTAACGATCCCTAATTAGTCTTAGGTGCGTAAGACTTGGGGTGACAGACAAGTTACCTCCGGGACAACTGGCTTGTGGCTGCTAAGAGATCAAATCAACGCAGCTTTTTGATTCTTCGATGTCGGCTCTTCCTATCCTAGTGATGTATAAGTTACTAAGGGTTGGATTGTTCACCCGTATTAGGGATCGTGAGCTGGGTTTAGACCGTCGTGAGCCAGGTTTGTTTTATCCTACTGGATATACCATCATGATAGTAGTTTGATTTAGTACGAGAGGAACTGTTGAATATGGCCTCTGGTTAGCGATTTTGGGAAACCGAATGTCGCGCAGCTACGCCGTCTGGGATAATGGCTGAAGGCCTCTTAAGCCAGAAACTCATCTAGAAAATGATGGATTGTATATGTTCTCCTACAGAATAATTTTAATTTTCAAGGAGTAATATACTAGGTAACCCAATGTAGAAGACATTGTATCAACGAGGGTCCTGTAAGTGGTGGAGTGGCATTACGTCCACGACCTATTGAGGGTCAGCCTTGTTTGTCGGTTTCCTAAAATTAAATTTTTAGGAATTTAAAAAATAAAAGAGAAAGAAAAGGGGGGGATAAATATTATCAAAATTTTTATTTATTTATAAATTAAAGAGATAATATTTTAAAATT
>DYNY01000004.1 GCA_020720815.1 Candidatus Elulimicrobium sp.
TGATGAAACCCGTCCAATTATTAGAAGGTGTTCACAAGCTATTGATTAGATAACGCGTGCGGTGTTTATTGGACAAAGTTCGAATGGAAATTATAGACAATGCATCGGCAGAAACATTGAAAGTAGCAATCAAAAAGATGGTTGAACCTGGGAGCACAATTCGAACTGAAGGCTGGAAACGATATACCGCATCAGCTTTAGAGGGGTACAAACATGTGGTGATGCACAAACACACACTAGAGCCTGGGGAAGATCCGACCCCACTCGTACATCGAATTGCGTCACTCCTGAAAAGATGGCTACTTGGTACACATCATGGCAGAGTTGCGGAAACACATCTTTCTTCGTATCTCGATGAGTTTGTGTTTCGATTCAATCGAAGAAAGTCTGGCAGTCGTGGCAAGCTATTTTATCGACTTGTACAGGGTATGTTGCAGAATAATTAGTTGTTAGTGGTGCCAAGTACTTATGCCAGTTGAAAAATAATACTGAAGAAGGGTTTAGGATTGTTGACGAATATATCTCATTAGTGAAATTAATGATCAGTCATGGATTTGTAGAAGGAAGTTTTAATCTAGGTGATAACTTCGGGGTCTCTGAAGACATGCGAGTTGTACTCATGGATCTTGGGGAATTGATAGATTCTAGCAATATCAATAAACGTATACTGGAAAGACCTTGGACAAAAAAGAAAGCATTACAGTCCATTTCTGTTAAGTGCTCTAATTACTTTATAGAGAAGATGGATGAGAATTTTTTAAGATAGTTCAGAAAATTTTTCCAAGAATTCTCTGACTTTTGGATTATTTTTTGCGTTGGAGTAACCCGAGTCAAACATAATAGACAGCTCCTTAGGTTTTGTTGTTGCGAACCAAGAATTGACCTCGTCGTCTTGGACAAAAATTTTTTCTGATCTGGATGAATATGCAACCTCTGTTTTAGTGAAAAGAAAATAGCCAATCATTTTTTTTGCGTATTGAAAAATTTTACTCCTTACTCGATTTTCAACGACAATAATGTGTGTTGCTCCGAGCAATTCGACTTCGTTTATCATTTGTTCAATGCTGGCGACTAAAGCCCCATCCATGAATATGTTTCCATCTACATAAACACGTCGACCGTAGATTAGAGGCATAGCCTTTGATGCTCGCAATAAATCAAACGTATTGTTTTCTTTTGGGTTGACGTAATTAATTTGTTTCGTTTGCATATTCAAAAGCGGCACCCTAATTAAAATTTCTGAAGCCTTAAGTTTTCCCGTATCTAGAGGCTCAGCTTTTTTGAAAACAATGTCAACCAAATAATCTATGTCCATCATTTTCCATACTCGGAAAAAGGTAAAGAATCTTTTTGTCGCAAGATGTCTTTTCCAAATACGTTCAATTTCGTCAAACTGTTTTGATGCAAAATAACATGCATTACCAGCACTTCCTGACGCAGCAACTATTATTGATGGCTCAGTCGCAAATTCACGTCCCAAACCCACAAGAAAACCGCCCGCAAAAGCGCACCTTGTTCCTCCTCCAGTACACACAATAGCCAGCTTTTTCATTTTAGTAGTTGACTCAGTGAAACATCCAAAGCCCGTGCAATCTTCTCTATAGTCACCAATGTCGGATTTCCTTTGCCTGCCTCAATATTACTCATGTACGCACGATCAAACCCAGTAGCACGACAAATGTCACCTTGTGACATTTTTTTCTGCTCACGAATGCGTTTGACTGCTTTACCTAATTTTATGACTGACTCGTTTTTCATAGACGCAATGCTAGTATATCGACTTATTGTGTTGCGTAACAATAGTGTTGTATATTACAATAATAGCGGCGAAGCAAACCAAAAAATCCTTTCCTTCATTTCTTTCGCCTTGCGGCGGGGGGGTCTGGGGGGAGCCGCAAAAAATGATAAGGATTTTTTGGGTTTGCTTCGCCGTTTCAGTCTCCGAAAAGAGCAATCTTATTTTAACATTTTTGTTTGCTCTTTTCTCCACCCTCACGGCGACCGAGGCGCTCTCGTATCCGCACTTAGTGGTAACGCTAACGTCCGCGAACCACACACAATCGCCTCCGCATAGCCCGCTCGCATTCGCTCGCGCTGGCTGCTTCAGCGTTCTGTGTGTTCACTCGGTAACTTCGAGAGAGTGTGATGGTGACTCAAAGAATAATGGATTGTGCTAAAGCACAAACAAATCTGTATGTGCTTGACCCGCCCTCCCGTTCGCGCACAACAATCCCCATCGTTTTTAGAAGATATTATAAAAGGATGGGGATTGCTCCCTATTTCTTTAGGGTCATCTCCATCTCTCTGAACCAAAACAAAATTTCTTCTTTTTTCAAAATTATGCCAATTGCAAGTGTCAGTCTTTTCTGCAAAAACCTATGTAATGCTTTAGGAAATTTTTGTTTTTTTAGTTCGGCATTTTTGTAAAGAAGAAATAAGAAAAGATCGATATAGTATATTGGCAACAACTTTTCTGCCTCTCGTCTTAACTTGACAGTACTAGCAGTTTTACCAAAGTAAGTCTTCAAAATTAAAACCTTCTCGTCTTCTGTTAGTTTTCTTCCCAAAGTAAACTGATAGATAAAATCCATTAGTAAGTAGGCAACATCATGCATTGGGTTTCCTATTACTGATGTTTGCCAATCTACCAAATACCAGTGGTTTTTATGCAAAAAATTCTCTGGAAATGGATCGTGATGAATAACCGATTTCCCAGACAGTAAATCTGTAACTGTTGCCAAGTATTTTCTGTATATGTCTTTTTTTTCAAAAAATATTTTTTCTATATCACCACCTTTGTTTGACGAAATACTTTTTAGTCGCTGATTATAAAGTTTTGACTTCCTACTCTCATCTGCATCAATGCTAAAAATTTTTTGGGCATCTTTTGTTACTTTGACCTTGTGTAGTTTCTTTACAGTTTCTACAACCCCTGAAAAGTCAGAATCGACCTTTGAGCTATCGTGAGCAATGTATTCCTCAATGAGAAACTCAAAAGGAAAAAACTTTTTACTTGTATCAACAAAGTATACTTTTGGGGTTATTTCGTAGCTCTCCAAGAATTTCAGTACTTGGTATTCGTTCTTTATACTTATTACATTTCCTGTATACCAATCTTTATCTTTCCAAAAATTGAAACGCATTATCAATTTTTGACCATCTTTAAAAGTAAGAAGATAGTTTGCATTTGCTAGTCCTTTGCCAATTTCTTTTACTACTTTGAGTTTCGGCAACCCTATCAAAAAAGTATTTTTTGGATGGGGTTGTTTGGCAAAGAAATGTTTTATCTGTTTAATCGGAATCATGTTTGAAATCACGCTTTAGGTAATCAAAATGTACTGGTTTTGCTTGAATATCACGATTTAAGGATTTTATATTGATTTCATCACCAACAACTGGTATCTCAAGCTCAAAAACCTCACCAGTTTTTGGTCCACTTCCTCCTTGAATGCTTGTGACTCCGTCAGTTGCGTGGCTCACAACATCGTCGAGTGTTTCCTCGTGTTCAAGCTCGACAACCACAATATGTTTGTCTACTTTTGGTTGAATTGTGTGAGCGACACGCATGAGAAATGCTAGCTGATCTTTTGACCGTTTGTCAACACTTTCGGGTGTTTCTAAAACATCAACACCACCCTGCTTCCAATGCTGAGTAGCTGTGCTTCCATGCGGAACTGATTGTTTTAGACTTGATAGTAATTCCCTAAAAGCCGGTGCGTAAGCGGGCTCATTGTGGGAGATTGGTTGAGATTCTGAATTGAGTATATCCGTACTCCTAACTCGATACTGATCCTCTCGTTCTTTTGGGTCGTCCCAAACAGTAAATCCGCGGTCTATTAAATAATTTTTGACGATTTGCGCAGAGTCTCGTGTACGTTTTCTTGGGCTGTAAACGACACAAACAACGTCCTCATCTTTGTTGAGTCTTTGAGAAATATTTTCAGCCGATGCCTCAATCTCCTTGATACCTTGTTCAGTTAGATCAATGGTGTCATCATCAGGTATGCCTTTTAATTGTTCATTATACGGAGTGTGCCCATGACGAACACGAAATACTTTTATATTTTGCCAAGACGGCTTTTCGTTTGATTCTATCCTGCTATTGGGAAGTTGTTCCATATTATTTTAATAATTCCTCCATTGGAACGCCTAACGATTTTGCGATTTTTTGAATTGTCTGAACGCTTGGTTTTGTAACTACACCACCCTCAATTTTTGTAAGGGTAGAGTATTTGATATTGGCTTTTTTCGCCAAGTCGTCTTGCGTTAAACCCTGTTTTGTTCGCACTCGTTTTATGTTCTGTGATATAGTTGCCATAGTATGCTACTTTTGATAGTATAGAAATATGAGTCATCACTTTCTTTGCTCACAAAACAAGCATAGCAAAAATAGTGATATTTTTCAAATAACGGCGAAGCAAGACCAAAAATTTCCTTTCCATTTCTTTTTCCGCTTCGCGGTGGAGGGGTGGGGGGAGGAGACGCGAGAAAAATGCAAGGAAATTTTTTGGTTTTTGCACACGCGAGTCCGCGAGCGTGTCCGAGGCGCATTGGTTCGCATCACCACGCAATCGGAGCGTACGAGGCAGTTTCAAGCCACCACGCGCTCCGCGCGTGCGAAGTGGGTTCGAGCAAAGGTTAATACATCACCGCAGAAAGAAACTTCCGAATCCGAAAGGTGGGAAGAAGCCCGCGCCGAAGGCGCGGGAGTGGGCAAAAGAGCCCGTCGCTTCGCGACGAATTGGGACGGGACGGGTGTGGCGAAATGCGCGAATTTGTCTCTTGTTTCGTATCTAAAAGCAATATGAATATCAAACCAAAATATTTTCTATACGCGCGAAAATCGTCGGAAGATGACGACCGACAAGTGATGTCTATTGAGGCA
Source organism: Candidatus Elulimicrobium sp. (assembly GCA_020720815.1). Classification (GTDB taxonomy): domain Bacteria; phylum Patescibacteriota; class Minisyncoccia; order Phycocordibacterales; family UBA918; genus OLB19. Next base: position 4,886 of record DYNY01000004.1, read on the forward strand.
CAGCTTTTTGAACTGCGAGAATTGGCGCGTAAAGAAAGTCTTGAAATTCTTGAGGAATTTCAAGAGTCGAAAAGCGCAAAGACACCGGGGCGCGAGGTGTTCGGTGAAATGTTCGCGAAAATTGAGAAGTTAGATGGTGTTGGCATATTGGCGTGGCATCCCGACCGCCTCGCACGTAACAGTATTGACGGTGGACGAGTAATTTACGCCGTAGACACTCGCAAGGTTGTGTCTTTGCGCTTTCCGACATTTTGGTTTGAACCAACCCCGCAAGGGCTCTTTATGTTGCAAGTGGCGTTCGGGCAATCTAAATATTACTCGGATAATCTATCTGACAATATCAAGCGCGGCATCCGCCAAAAATTGCGACGAGGCGAATGGTTGAATTTAGCTCCCTTTGGCTACACCAATAATCCGAAGGTGAGAAATATTGAGCCTCATCCGACAAATGCTCGCGTGGTGAAGTTAGCTTTTCAAGAATACGCCAAAGGGTCGTATACTTTTGTTTCGCTCGCGCAATTTTTAGCGGACTTGGGCGTGGTGACTCGCAACAAAACGCCACTTGCCAAAGTTTCCATCAAACGGCTTTTGACACATCGGGCGTATCTTGGTTTCGTCAAACATGGTGACGAATGGTTTGATGGAAACTTTGAGCCAATTATTTCTCCGCAATTGTTTGAAGCCGTGCAGAAAGTATTGCAAACGAAAGACAGGCCGCGCAAAAGGAAAATCAAGCATGATTTTCCTTTCACTGGACTTTTTCGATGTGGCGAGTGTGGCAGTATGATTTCCGCGCAGTGGGCGACTGGAAAATCTGGTGGTCGCTATCGGTATTATCGGTGCTCGAAAAAGCGCGGCCACTGTTCGCAAGCGTATGTGCAGGAAAGTGAACTTACGCGGCAAATCTGTGCACGGCTTCAAACAATCTCGCTTTGCGATCGCTATACCGACTGGATGTTGGACAAAGTGAAAATGTGGGAGCGCGAGGAAATTGGAGCGTCGCAAAGCGAGGTTCAAAATCTTTCTGATGGAATCAAAGCGAACGAGGAGCGCATGGAAAAACTGCTCTCGGCGTATCTTGATGGCGATGTACCGAAAGAGGTTTATCTCAAACGAAAAGATGTTCTCATGCGCTCTCTCGCCGCTTTGAAGGAAAAAATGAAAGATTTTGAACGCGGAAGAAATAATTGGGTCGAACCCTTGCGGAAATGGATTTTAGATACGAAACAAGCCAATTTTTTGTCCTCCTCCTCTGATTTGTACCAAATCAAGTCGTTCGTCCAAAAAATCGGAACGAACCCTCTGGTTCGTGACAAATCCGCCCAGTTCGCCACACCCGTCCCGTCCCAATTCGTCGCGAAGCGACGGGCTCTTTTGCCCACTCCCGCGCCTTCGGCGCGGGCTTCTTCCCACCTTTCGGATTCGGAAGTTTCTTTCTGCGGAGAGAGGGGGATTCGAACCCCCGATTGGGTTTCCCCAATACTACCTTTCCAAGGTAGCGCGTTCAACCACTCTGCCATCTCTCCATTATTATTTTACTTCAATAAATGTTACTTTAAATTAAATATTTAAGAGGCAACACCGATATTTATACCATAGACCCAGAAAACATCTATAATCGGACATCGTCTATCAATTTAATAATATTTTGTAGAGGCCAAGCAATAGAAAACATGTAGTCTGAAATATTTTCATCACTTATATGTTCAATTGTCTGATTCATTTTTATATTGTCATCAGGATAAAGAATATATAAGCGATTTTTTATGAATGACAAGCGAATATTAGTATTCTTTCCTTTCCACCACTCATACAGATCTCGCATAAAATCTGGAGTCAAAATATAGCGTGTTTCCAACTCATTATCGGTAGTTACATGCAATAGATTTTCAAAATCATTCCACTCCAGCACAGTTTCTCTAACCTCTGATTTTTCTTTATTATTAAAAAGTCCTATATCTATATCCATATTTTTCTTCTTTTCAGTCGTAATAAAAGTTTTGCTATGTAAATCATTCTTTAAATCAAAAATAACAAAATAACCATGAAATATATTATTTGTTTGCAGATTCTTTCCATTACCAGTCACATGTTTCGTATAAAGCTCGACTATTTTGATAAAAGAATTGTTGTAGTTAATTTTAAGGACATTATCTACCTGATTAGTGTTATGTGGTTCTCTAATTAATTCTGAACTTTCAAGATCTGCCAAAGCCGAAACAAGCTCTGGGGTTTCGTTTATTTTCGCATACAAGAAAAGCTCTTGCCAGACTGTTAATTCTTTATTGCTAGATTGTACCTCTTCTTTTACTACACTACCATTTAACGTAAGGAGTGCTAGTACGCGTTTAAAAATAATTTCATTTACTCCTGCATTATACTGCCTTATTATTTTTAGTTTTCCAGAAAAATATCTAAAGCCAAACTTCAATCCAAAGAAAAATAACCCGGCCCAAATAATTACTAAAACTGTATTTTCGTTGATAACAACCAGTAGATAGGACGACATGAAAGACAGCACTAACAATAATATGCCCTGTTTCTGCTCATTCCTTGCTCGCAAATATTCCGTCTCTAATTCCCCGATTGCCGATCTAATTTCAGCCATAATTCTAGCCGAATCATTTGAAATTTTTTCTTTTAGTCCTATTGACTCGCTTATTTCACTTGTTTTCATATCTTATCGCCCCATCTCCCGTAAAATACGGATTCTGTCTTCGGCTGGTGGGTGAGTAGCAAAAAGTCCATTGATTTTTTGTCCAATTGATCTCTTTCCGCCTACACTATATGGGTCAGCAATAAACAAGTGGGCGGTAGCGTGTGAGACACGGCGTAGAGGTTGATGATTTTGGGAAATTTTTTCTAACGCTGAAGCTAGACCTTCTGGGTAGCGAGTTAAAAGAGCAGCTGAGGCATCAGCTAAGTATTCGCGCTTACGTGAAATAGCGAGTTGAATCATCTGAGCAGCAATCGGAGCGAGAATAATTCCAGCGATACCAAGAATGAGAAATAAAGGATTGCGCTCTCTATCACTATCACCACCAAACATCAAGGCGCGAGAAAGAAAGTCTGCCAAAATAGCTACAAAACCAGCCAGCACCACTGCCACAGTCATAACCAACATGTCGCGATTACCAATATGTGACAGTTCATGAGCCATCACACCTTCCAGTTCATTTTTATTAAGCAAGGCCACTAAGCCGGTGGTGGCTGCTACTACCGCATGCTCAGGATCCCTGCCAGTCGCAAAAGCATTTGGTGATGGGTCATTTACTAGATAAATCTTCGGCGTTGGTAAGCCAGCGGTAATCGAAAGATTTTCAACAATATTATAGAGCTCTGGCGCCTCTTGTCTTTCTACCGGCTTAGCACCAGTCATACTAAGTACTAATTTATCAGAAAACCAATAGCTACCAATATTCGTCATTATAGCGAAAATCACCGCTAGATAAAGAATACTTGAGTCATTTAAATACCAACTAACCACATAACCAATAGCTATCACGGCTATCAAAAAAGAACCCATCAGGAACCAAGTCTTCCTGATATTACTATCTTGTTGTGTGTAAAGTGTGGCCATGATTTACCTAACTCTATAGTGGAATACCTTGTGGTGTCTCATTAGATTTGTAGCCAATATCTTCCGACCAAAGTAAAAAATTCTGATACTTATAACGACCTTTACGCAGTAAGTTCTCTGACCGTACAGCCATTACTTCTTCATGGGTAATATCAAGTTGTTGAATTATTGTTTCAAGCACGACCATTAAATCAGAATATTCTTCAAGAAAATCTTCTTTGGTACCCGTCATTGATAGTGACGTAGCCTCTTCTTTAATCTTTTTGAAAAGCTCCTGCTGAAACTCTTGCATGTCAGTAATGCGACGTACCTCACACTTTTCATGTTTAGCATGGATAATATCTGGGACATTATCGCGAATCAGCTTGTTGTAATACACTCTGGTGGTAACAGACATAGTTAAAATTAAAAACTTACCTTAACTGGCTGTCGAGCTACTTCCTCTCCTTCTCCTAATTCAAAGAAAGCCTCTTCCTTGAAGTTAAAGATATTACCGACTATGTTAGACGGAAAAGATTGAAGTGCAATCTTAAGATCACGAACATTGCTATTGTAAAAACGACGAGCCGCTTGGATTTTATTTTCAGTATCAGTTAGTTCCAACTGCAAACTTGAGAAATTCTGATTGGCCTTTAAATCTGGATAAGCTTCCGCTACAGCCAAAAGTTTTCCTAGTGAGGCACCGAGTACTGACTCGGCCCCGGCCATAGCAGTAATCTGCTCTGGTGTGACATTGGTCGGGTCAACGTGAACCTGAGTTGCTTTAGCTCTAGCATTAGTAACTTCTTCAAAAACTCCACGTTCATGGGCTGCATAGCCTTTAACAGTTTCGATTAAATTTGGAATAAGATTATAACGACGCTTTAGCTGAACATCAATGTCAGCCCAGGCTTCTTTAGTTCGTTGGACCAGCTTAACAAAAGTGTTGTACGCACCAATACCATAGACTGCAACCAGTGCCAAAATAGCGATAATAACCCAAGTCATAAAATGAAATTAATTTAAAATTTTAACAAACCTACATTCATTCACCCTTTAATATAACATGATTAGTTCCGAATGTTTATATATTTAACCACAAAATCGCACTTTCGCGCGATTTTGTGGTTGCTAAAACTAACGATTTTGGACTAGTACATTCCACCACCCATTCCACCCATACCACCCATTCCGGCCATGTCAGACACTGCTTTTTCACGCTCTGGTTCATCAGCTACCGCACATTCAGTGGTCAGTAGGATGCCCGCGGCTGAAACAGCATGTTGTACACAAGCTCTTTCAACTTTTACAGGATCAATAATTCCCGCCTTAATCATATCATCCACCATTATTCCTTTAGATGCATCAAAGCCAGCATTGCCACCAGCTTCTTTTACTTTTTGTACAATCACTGCCCCATCAATCTTGCCAGTATTATCAGCGATCTGACGTAGTGGCATTTCAAGTGCTTTAAGCACAATACTATAGCCAACCAATTCCTCCTTATCCATTTGCTTCTTAGAGAGGATGTCCTTTTCAACAATCGCAGCAGCCCGAGTCAATGAAGTACCACCCCCTGGCACGATTCCCTCTTCAATCGCGGCCTTAGTGGCATTGACCGCATCTTCAATCTTAAGTTTAAGATATTTCATCTCGGCCTCAGTCGCGGCTCCGACTCGGATAACCGCCACCCCGCCAGACAACTTAGCAATTCTTTCTTCAATTTTTTCCTTATCGAATTTAGAGGTAGTTGCCTCTAGCTGAGCTTTTAGTGACTTTACACGATTTGTAATAACTGATTTATCACCACCGCCACCAACAATTACCGTATTGTCTTTGGTAGCAATTACTCGATCGGCTTTACCGAGTTGAGCAATTTCTGTCGTCTCAAGTTTTAAACCAACTTCTTCCGAAATAACTTGACCACCAGTAGTAGCGGCCAAATCGGCCAAGAGTTCTTTTTTACGATCACCATAACCAGGCGCTTTTACCGCCAAAACTGAAAAGCCACCCTTAATGCGGTTTACCACAAAAGTAGCTAAGGCTTCTCCCTCAACATCATCAGCAATAATCACCAATTCTTTCTTGCCGGTCTGTGCTATTTTTTCTAGTAGTGGCAAAATTTCTTGTACTGAGGCAATTTTTTTATCAGTAATCAAAATTATGGCACTTTTTTGTTCGGCCTCCATTCGCTCTGGATTTGTCACCATATATGGTGAGACATAGCCTTTATCAAATTGCATACCTTCAGTCAATTCAGTCTCGATACCAAAAGACTGTGATTCTTCAACTGTAACTACTCCATCTTTTCCTACCTTGTCAATAGTTTCAGCAATTTTTTCTCCTAGCTCAGCACTTTCAGCTGAAATCGTCGCGACTTGCTTTATTTCATCAAGCGAGGTAATTGGTGTAGCCATCTTGCGTAAAGCCTCTACCACATCCGCCGACGCATGCTCCATCCCATTTCGTACCGCCATGGCATTAAGTCCCATAGTGGTTTGCCTAAGACCTTCAGTAAATAGAGCCTGAGTTAAAACAGTTGCCGTAGTGGTTCCATCGCCAGCTAGTTCATTAGTTTTATTGGCCACTTCCTTAATAATTTCAGCACCCATGTTCTCAAACTTATCCTTAAGAGTTATTTCACGCGCAATTGAAACACCATCATTGGTGATGGTTGGTCCACCATAGCCTTTATCTAAAATGACATTTCTCCCGCGCGGTCCAAGCGTTACCTTAACAGCGTTGGCAACAGTATCGACTCCTTTCTGTAATTTCTTCTTAACTTCTTCGCCGTACATTACTTGTTTAGCCATAATTTATCAGTTTTTAACTTGTAAAGACTCCTAAAATACTATTCTCTGGCACGATAAAATACTCCATGTTATCTAATTTCACTTCATCATAGCCATATTTAGAAAATATAACTCTGTCTCCGACTTTTACTTCCATAGGAATTCTTTTTTCACCGTCTTCATCCCATTTACCTAATCCAACAGCGATTACTATTCCTTGCTCTGGTTTTTCTTTCTTAGCAGTATCAGGAATAATAATGCCTGACAGTGAAACTGCACCATTCTCAATATCAGTTAATGGTCGCACGATTACTCTATCGCCTAGTGGTTTAATTGGACTTACGCCCGTGATTGAATGTTCTGACATAATTATTTACGTGTATTAGTTAAACAATATTTGAACCTAATAACTCATACATACCACGCATAAAATACGCTCCACAACCCGCGTGGTCTTAGCATTATACGGCACAAAAAAATGCTGTCAAAAAATGTTAACTTAGAAACAAATATTTAGTATGGACTAAATATTGATCACTTTTTCTAAGAGAGATAATATCTCCTCCCCTATTAACACATTATTAAATTTTATGACCAATCACATATCTTGCCACCGTGCTCTATTTCTGATATTATCTCGCTTACATGGAATTCATACACACAGTGCTACCAGCACTGCCTTACGTCCAAATCGTCCTCTCCATTCTGCTAATAACGGCTATTTTGCTGCAACAGCGGGGTTCGAGTCTCGGCGGTGCGTTTGGTGGTGACAATTTCAGCTCAGCCTTTCACAAACGCCGTGGAGCAGAATTATTTCTATTCCAATTCTCAATCGGTACTTCTATCTTGTTTGTATTGGCGACTTTCTTGAATATTCTGGTCTAAATTAATATTTCCACGTAATTTACTAGTGCTAGCTCAAAACGTTTACTAATTTGCTTCAGAATACCGAGCCTTAAATAACGCAGCTAAAACTGCTACTACTTCTTTCTCTATGCCGAATAAACTATCCATTACGGATCATCTCCTAGGAATTATAGAAAACAAAAAGCCCAGTGATCGCTTTATTTTGCGTGGACTATTAATTTTTACTATTGCGACTTTTATTTACTTTACCCTATCAGTTAATAATAGCTTCCTAATAAACACACCGGCTCGTGGTGGCGTTTTAATCGAAGGAATTGTTGGTATACCAAGATTCGTAAATCCAGCCCTAGCTATCACCCGAGCTGATCAAGATACTGTAGCGCTTATATATAGTGGACTCATGAAAATAGACGAAAAAGGTACCCTAATTCCTGATCTGGCTGAAAATATAAGTGTTAGCGAAGACGGTCTAATTTATACTATAATTCTTAAAAAGAATCGCTTTTTCCATGACGACACTTCGATTACCGCAAAAGATGTCATCTTTACCATCAATTTAATGCGTGACCCGGATCTAAAAAGTCCTTTACGAGGTAATTGGAATGACATCACTATAACTGAAGTAGGTAAATACGAATTGACCGTTACCTTAGCTGAGGCCTACTCTCCGTTTATTGAAAACTTTATTTTCGGTGTAATGCCAGAACATATTTGGAATAATTTACCGATTGAGCAATTACCCTTTAGTCAATACAATACTGAACCAATCGGTTCTGGACCCTTCATGATTGCTAAAGTAAATCGAGATAGTTCCGGTTTAATTAGCGGTTATATTTTACGACCAGCCCCAAAAAATGAGATCCAACCAAATTTAGACTCTCTTGAGCTCAAATTTTTCCAAAACGAAACACTTTTAGCTACCGCTTTAGAAAAAGGTGAAATCACTAGTACGATTTTCTTACCCGCTGAGACTATTAGTCAACTAAACCAAGATAAGGTTGAAATTATCACTCATCCTTTACCCCGTATTTTTGGTATATTTTTTAATCAAAATCGGTCTGTTGTACTAAGAGATAAAGCAGCGCGAGAAGCTCTCAATGTTGCCATTGACAGAGAACTACTTGTCAAAGAAGTTCTAAGTGGTTTTGGTGTCCCCACCACAAAACCTATCGTTACCGAGCATCGTGCGTTACTATTGGGGGACACAGTTGAAGAAGACAATTCTACGAGTACATTTCGATCCCCAGAAGAAATTTTACAAACCGGAGGATGGAAAAAGAACGAAGCCGGTTTCTGGGAAAAAAAGCTTGATGATTCAATCCAGATTTTGTCTGTCACCATTAGGACAGGAAATTCACCTTTGTTCCAAAAAACAGCTGACGGAGTAGCTCTGAGTTGGCGCAAAATTGGTATCGATGTTCATATCGAACAATACGAGCAGACCGGTCTGGTACAGTCAGTTATACGCTCTCGTGATTTTGAAGCTTTACTGTTTGGTCTTGATATGAACAGACTACAAGACCTGTATCCATTTTGGCATTCATCACAGAAAGATGATCCTGGACTAAATATTGCCCAGTATACCAATGTGCATGTAGATCGTTTACTGGAAGAAGCCCGCACCACCCAAGATAATGACGAACAATTAAGATTACTAGAAGAGACAAGTCAAATTATCGCTAGCGAAATACCAGCCATCTTCCTCTTTGCGCCAAGCATTAGTTACGTGGTAAATAAAAATATAAATGCAAGCGAGATGAATATGCTTGGAAGACCAGCCGACAGATTTATGAATATTAGCAATTGGCACGCCAGAACAACCGTAGTGTGGCCGATCTTTGAACAGAATTAATAACTACTGAAAAATACTATGAACTCTAACCCAATAAACAACAACCGATCACAGAGTGACCGACTAAACCAGAGGCCACCACATGGGCGCACCAACTACGTTCCCGGCAACAGACCAGTCGGGGCTACTTCATCACCTAATAGAAAAACTTCAGCTGGCAGTAATGGACGAAGCAGACGTAACCACCCACAAAAAAGACGTAGTACCACTGCCCCGGCTTTGACCCACCGCATGACTACTACTAATGAAAAAAATCCTGTTATTCCTGAAGTTATGGATGATGATACCGTACGTGTAATTCCAGTTTCGGGAGTAGAAGAAATTGGCCGCAATATGATTATTGTTGAAACCAAAGATGATATTGTTGTAATTGATGCTGGTTTTCAATTCGTTACTGAAGAAAGTAATGCTCCGGGAATAAACTATATTCTACCAAACACCCAGTATCTAGAAGAACGAAAACATAAAATTCGTGCTCTCATTGTCACCCACGGCCACCTAGACCACATTGGTGGTATTCCTTTCATTATTGAACGTATTGGTAATCCAGCGATTTATACCCAATATCTAACCTCTTTAATGATTCTCAAAAGACAAGAGGAATTTCCTCACATTGAACCAGTGAACATGAACGTTATAAAAGAGGGAGAAAGTTTTACGGTTGGAAAAATGCGTATTAAAACCTTCCCTGTCACTCACTCTATTCCTGATGCTATGGGTGTTTGCGTAGAAACAAAACATGGCGATGTTGTCATCACTGGTGATATTAAACTGGTTCACGAAGATGGGAAGGTAGTGGTAGAGGAAAGAGCTTCTTGGGAAAAAGTTGGTCTTAACAAAAACCTGGTCTTACTATGTGATTCAACTAACGCTGACCGGGAAGGTTTTTCTGCTTCTGAGGAACGCGTGTATGAGACTCTAGACAATATTATTGCCTCTGCCACCGGACGTCTGATTATAGGTACTTTTGCCTCTCAATTTGATCGACTCATCAATATTATTAAAACCTGTGAAAAACTGGGTAAGAAAGTAGTGCTTGAGGGTCGTAGTATTAAAACCAATATTGACATTGCCATTCAAGCAAAATTAATTGAAGTACAACCACATACTTTCATTTCCCCAAGTGATATCGGGGATTACCCAAGCGACAAAATTGTTATCTTATCGACCGGTGCTCAAGGAGAGGAGTTTGCTGCTCTAATGCGAATGGCAACCGATAAGCACAAGTTCGTCACCTTAAACGAACGAGACACAGTGGTTCTATCGTCTTCCATCATTCCAGGTAACGAAATCGCTGTACAAAAGCTGAAAGATAATATTTATCGTAAGAACGTCCGCGTAGTAAATTACAAAGGCTCACACGTCCACTCCTCTGGACACGGTAACGCCGGCGAACTGGTTTGGATACACCAAGCGGTTAAGCCTAGGTTTTTAATTCCTGTGCATGGACATCACTACCATCTCAAGAGCCATATGTACGCCGCTATTGAAAATGGTTTTCCTAAAGAAAACATAGTGGTGCCAGACAACGGAACTATCATCGATATAAAAAATGGTACTGAGATGATTCGTCATTCCATAAAGATCCCAACCGAGATGGTTTTGGTTGACGGCTTTACTGTCGGAACTCGACAAGAAGTTGTCTTGCGCGACCGTCTCAGTCTTGCCCAAGATGGTATGTTTGTAATTATTGCCACTGTCAATAATAAGACCGGCAAGCTACGCAAATCACCAGACATTATCTCACGTGGGTTTGTTTATCTAAGAGAAAATCAGCAACTACTATCTGAAGCCCGAGTACTGATTAAGAGAACTGTAGAAAAACATACCGAAAAAATGAATCCGCTTGATCTTGATTACGTAAAAGATCAACTATCTGATGTAGTCAGTGGCTTCTTGATGCAGAAGACACAAAAGACACCTATGGTTATCCCAGTCTTAATTGGTATATAAATAGTTACCCACGTTAAATAAAAATTTTGTTAAAAATCCATAGTACACTTAAGTGTACTATGGATTTTTATCGTCACCTTTTTACCCGTTCACCTGAAGGCTCACCAGTAACCTTCACGCTAATTTATTTAGTATCGATTATCTTCACCTTCCAAACTCTACTTACAGCTTACAGTAGCTCTACTTACCTAGAACAATTCATCGCTCCTAAGTTGATTGGTTTATTATTTGCCGGCGGTGCAACAGGAGCAATGGTCTTATCTTTACTACTACCAAGAATATTAAAGTCTTTAGGTAATTTTAAAACCATTATCCTCTTAGTTTTAATGATAAATTTGTCTCTAATTTTTGTTGGTACAGCGGTTACACCCTCCATTACCATTGTTGCTTTCGTTTTTTACCTCATCATAAATCCGCAAGTCTATCTTAATATAGATATTTTCTTAGAAACACTAATCGGTGAAAATGAGGGTGATACCGGTACTAAGCGTGGTCTTATTCTCTCTATTACAAGTGTTGCCGCCTTCTTTTCTCCACTAGTGATGGGACTAATTATCGGAGATAATAATAATTTTGCTAATATCTATTATGTCGGAGCTTCTGTTGGACTACTACTAATTGGCATTTTAATTAATCACTTCCGACATTTTTATGATCCTATTTATCGCACCATAAAAATCAAAGATATGATCCGTGATTCGGCTAGTAACATTAATCTCCGAACCGTCATGTCAACCCAATTTCTCTTACAGTTCTTTTATGCTTGGGCTGTAATTTATTTTCCTTTATTTTTGGCGACTGAAGTAGGACTGGATTGGACATACATTAGCTATATAATTGCCTCTGGGTTGTCTGCTTTTGTCATCTTTGAATATCCAATTGGAGTCATGGCCGACCGTCACTGGGGTGAAAAAGAAATGATGGCTATTGGCTTTGTTATCCTGGCTATCGCCTCAGCTAGTATCACTTACATGTCTGCTGTCGGTTTAGTCGGCTGGATGCTTCTCATGTTCTTTAGTCGTATTGGCGCCAGCTTGGTTGAAGTAACTACTGAGAGTTATTTCTTTAAACAAGTCAAAGGCGACCAACCAAACGTCATCAGCCTATTTCGCCTCATGCGACCATTAGCCAACCTCGCCGGGGCACTTGTCGGTAGTGTCACGCTTTATTACCTAGACAAACACGGTGCGCCATTTAGCTTTATGTTTTTCGTCCTTGCCCTCGTCATGGCCTCCGGCGTTTTCATCACCTCATTTTTGACTGATACTAAATAAATACCAACCTGACCTACAAATAATAAATAACGTCTTTGCGTTCTACTACCACTTCCCACTTCATGCGCTTGGCGTGATTCTGTAACTTTTGGTTGGGGTTAAAGCAAATTGGATGTTCAACCGATTCTAGTAGCGATATATCACTCTCCGTATCTCCGACAGCAATTGAATCTTTACTAGTTAAGATTGGGTTATTTTCAAATACACGCTTTACAATATTGGCTTTGTTATTTATTAGATGTTCGTCGACTATCACCCCGGTAAATCTATCTTGAGGACCAAGCTCATATATGCGACCATACACCTTATCGAAACCGTACTGCAAACAGAAATCATCTAAAAGTGTTTTGGGTGACTGTGAGATAGCTACTATATAGTAATCTTCACTCTTTAGTTTCTTAATCAGGTCTCTAGTATAGCGATAAACACGTCGACGCTGTACCGCTACCACCCGACGACCAATGTCGGCCAAGTCACCATAATAGACACCCTTAATATATTTTAAATAAACCACAATGACTGCTACGATATAGTCTTCATAAGCACCCTCGCGATTTTGCCAAGCTTCATAAACTTCACGAATTTCCTCTTTAGCTTCCGCCGGAAAAACACTTTGCGTAATTAACGCATCTACAATTTCTACTAAAAGGCTTGAGCGAAAAACAGTGCCATCAATATCAAAAAAGGCGACTCTTTGCATATCTAGCTAGTGTAACAAATAATCTGGCCGTCTGCCTTATGGCAGACGGCCAGATTATTTCGTGCCAAACAACGTAAAAGTGTGCCTTTCGCGTAGGTCCTTAATTAGGAAACCTGGATAAAAACAGCTTGCAGAGCCTGCCACTCTTCCTTACTCAGTTTTTCCTCTAAGTATTTACCTTCTACTTCCTTACCAATTGATTGTAAGCTAATACCCTCATCCGGGTAAACGGCAATTACATACCCCACAAACCCTATCCCATCTACAAGCTTACCTTCTAAGACTGAGCCGGTCTTTGGGAAAACACCAATCTTAACCCCTAAATGACCCTTAAGTAGTTCATGCCATTGTCCCGGAAGGCGTGGGCGTTCTTTACCCCAAGGAATATTAATATTCTGTTCCTTGAGCTTATAGGCCACAAATTCAACTGACTGGAGAGGTAGATATAACTCTGTTGTAAAAAATTCATCACTAATTGCTTGACGTAACTTTCTTGTCTCACCATCAGAAGCCAAATAGACGTTATCGGGAGTAAAAGTTGGAAAAACATCAGCTCGATTTGTAGTTAGGGCATCTTTTAAAACCCAAGCTGATTCAGTCAAATACAGAATACGTACAAACCTTCCTTCATAGCCCAGTATACTAACCTTTTCACCATAACCATACTCATTAAGCTTAGTGTCAAAGGCCCATAGTGACTGGGTCATTATACCGGTTTTTGCTACAACAATATAACCAACCGGCAAAGCCGATATCATGCTGGGAGAAATAGATTCGGCTGATTTTACGTAACTTTTCTGAGTAGGAGTTTTTAATTCCTCATTCTCTAATGCTAATTGTTCATGGTGCGGAATCAATAATAGCGGAGCTACAAAAGATTGCGGTGATAGTTTCTTATTAGATACTATAAGTTCCATAATAAACTCCCACAAATCAATTAAGACGGCCAGAAATACCTTCATACACTTTACCAAGAATTAAGACTTACTATCTACCCTGAGTGCGCGCTTATAAACAAACCTCTTAAAATGAGCGAAGCGATAAATAGCAACGCTCAGCTACTGAACCAAAGGTTGCAAGAAATAGGGTCATTAGAATAACTAGCCCAATAATTGGAATATAGATTAATGCATGGATAGCTAACACGCCAAGGACAATCTGTACTACTGACTGCTCACGTGTTTTTGGTAAAAAAGAACCTAGATATGAGCCAGTTACAATTCCAATTAAACCAATACTTGATAAGATACCAGCAATGTATAGGAACACAATAGTAATACCAAAAATACTACCAAGGGTACTGACTATTAAAATAAAGGCGGAGATCGGTATTAAAAAGAATAAACCAAAACCAATAGTTAAACTACGAACAAAATGTAGACGAGCGCCGTCTTTTACCCTGGCAGTAAAAGGTTTAAATAGTAAGTACCAAACCAAACTAGCAAACATTGTCACCAAAAGCGGAATCAAAAATAATTTGACAGGCTGTGCTACTGGCAACATAGCCGAGCTACGAGTAATATCACCACCAATGTCAGTATTTTGTGATCTGATTAACTCAGTATTACTGGTATAAGAAACATTATTTGCTATCTTTGCTCGCTCACCCAACACCAAGGCCGTAGTGGTTACGTCAACTCCCCCTTTAACTTCAGCATCAATTCTCAATTTACTGCTGTTACCAATTATATTTTTACCAATCGTACCGCTTATATCTGCCACACTACCAAAGAAAAGAATATCCCCGCCAATAACTGCTGTAGAGAGAACATTTAACTCACTTGCCACAACCACCAGGTCGCCAGCAATATCACCATCAATCGTTACTGTACCACCGACAATCCTCACGTCATCTCCTGCTGTGCCATGAAAATTAACAGTACCACCAATCACACCAACATCTTTTTTAATTTCCCCGTTTAAAGTCAGAGTACGACCAGCCAACATTAAATCTTCCGAAATTTTACCGGAAATAGCAATCGAATCACCCAAACCATAAAAATCACCCTCTACTTCTTGATCAGACGCAATGGACACCAAATCACCACTTCGTACTACCGAGGAAGCGTTGGTCACAAACGGCATAACCGTCATAATTATAGGCATAGCCAAGGTGAAAATTTTTAGGTAAGACATAAAGACTACAAATTAAATTACAAGAATTATCGCTAAAATATCCTCCACCCTAGACTATTTTAAATAGCTAGTAGGTTTTATGCCGTGCATTGTAGCACAGTTTGACCCTACTTCATAACCACTAAACTTGATTAATACTAGAAAATAGTTCTTTGTAAATACCAATAAATAGCAATGCTTAATAGTATTGAAATAATTAGAATTAGTGTCGTAGCGTATAAAAAATTTTTCATTTAGACTGGTATTCTATCGGGATTTGCAAGAAAGCAATCATCATCATAGCGACTGTAATCAAAAACAATAAGGCGCCAAATACCATCAGGCGCGGACGCGATAATTCCATCTGACCAGTGTGCCAGTTACGGGTATAGAGAAAAGAAAAGACAAAGCGAAAAAAAGACATATTTTATTTATTAAAGTTTAACATATTTTAATATATTAAAGAACCAAAACCCTACTGGGTTATCGATCTTTCATTACTTAATACTATTTATTGTCTTTCAAATATAAAGTTTTACCGAAGTCCCAAAATTCATCATGGCCATTTTTCTTCAACCAATACCACCACTCAGCCCCCCATAGATATTGGTTGGCTAAACGAGTATCTTCAGCGTAATTCAGAATTTCTTTAAACTTATCTAAATCCATGCGTGAAAATTGCACTGACAATGGCACTTTGGTAATCGATTCCACTAGCCATGGTTCGGCTGATAGTTCTATCAAAAAAACCGGACGTCTACCATAAATCAGTGCCATCAAATTTTCTTTAGCGCGATAAAACCAAGCGGGCAAAAATGTCTTGAACTGACCGAGTTCAGGATTCCAAAAATGGACATACACACTAGTACCAAAAATATCACCCCTACTATAAGCACCAGCCCAAGTACCTAAATTGCCACTATCTGTAATCAAAATCGGTTTATTTGGATCTAGAGAGCGAACCAAGGCTATTTCCTTTTCCAAAAACTCAACATCCAAATCTCCACACCGCTCAAAAGCAAAGGCCTGCAAAAAAGGCTCGTTCTCTACCTGCCAATATTTCACAGCCTGGTTATCTTTATATCTTTCTATAACCTTAGTCATATACGACAATTGGGCTTCATTACGTTCTACAAGTTCTAGTTTAGTTGCCCATTGTGGGGCATGACATTCTGGCCAACGGGGTAATCTTCGACCGACTGCCAATATCACTTCAGCTCCCACCGCTTTGGCTTTCTCCAGTTGATAATCAAGCTCACTAAAATTATATTCTCCTTCAGCTGGCTCAACCATATTCCAATGGGCCGCCAGTCGTAGGCGTCGCACTCCTAAGTCATCTAATATGGCATCATAAGTTTCTTGCCAATCTAACCCGAGTTCACGTGCATACATAACATTAAACGACATACCGTAGTTAAACTGAGTAGGTTGTTCTTTCTGAGCTAAGAAGAATAACGTAACAAAAGGTAAAACCAAAAATATTAGAGACACCAAAGCTATAATTTTAAAATAACGCATATTTATAAAAATAAGATAAAGAAGCCGACCACCACCAGAATGACATAAAGTACTTGTTGCATCACTTCTTTAGGTCTAGTTTCAGTCTTAGCTACATTATCTGGCAGTAAACTGCTAAAGATAACAGTGATAAACAGAATAAAAACAAACTTAAGACCATCGAGCGCTTGAACGACCGTCACATCTCCTTTGTCAGTCGCCAAGAGAAGCAGAAAGGCAGAAATACCAGCCAGAATTTTGGCAAACAACACCAAAACACCAGTCCTCTTAGTTGCTTCTTTGGTTCGCTCAGTAATTTTTTTGTAGTAGGTAGGAACCATCAGAAGCGATAGCGCAAACAACACCAAACCAATTCTTGACCAAAAGAAACCCTCGACGAAACTGGTTTCCATAAATAATCCTTTCATTGTTATGTAGTGAAAACCAAAGAAAAATCCGCTATGCACCACCACCATCATGGTGTATTTCTCCGGCATAGCTTGTGAGACCAGTAAAGTACCAATAATGAGGATAGCTATACCCCAAATAAAATTAGGCGAAAGAGTTGTCTCAAGAAAGAAGTAGCTCATAGCCATAGTCGTCAAGGCTGAGACCGCACCAACTACCGGCATGACATTAACCGCTTCAGCCCGCTTTAAGGCGTCATAAAATGACACAATGGCCATAAAAAATGTATATCCCGCCAAAAAAGACATACCTAAAACTTGAATTGTAGGTTTTTCTATACCGGCAAAAGTTGGCACCCCGAGACTAGCAAAACCAGGAATATAACCAAATAAATAAATAACTACCCAAAAGCCAGTCAATAAGCAAGAATAAAAAGCATAAACAAAAGGCCTAGGTAATACCTTTCCGTCAGAAACAATATATTTATCAAGAAATACTACTACCGCCCCAATAAATTGGCCGATCGTAGCTAAAAAGAGCCAAGACATGATTTTATTCTACTATACCGTTATCCTCACAAATTTTTTTATACACGTAAGCTGAAGGACGGATGGTTCTTTCTTGTGTCTCATAATTTACCTCAATCAAACCGAACCTTTTTGCAAAACCAAGCGCCCACTCATAATTATCCAAAAGCGACCAATACAAGTGCCCACGGACATCTACCCCAGCCTGTATAGCCAGCCACACACCTTCAATCTGCCTAGTAATATATTCGGACCGGCCAGTGTCTAAAGTGTCAGCCAAGCCACCTTCAGACACGAAAAGTGGTTTTTTGTAACGAGACAACATCATCAAGGCGTCATAAATATGATCGGGAGCAAAATTCCAATCCATATCAGTCTTACGCCAGACCCGTCTGTCACCAAACTGAGTATAAAAATAATAATTGAGACCAATCGAATCGCAGTGCTTATAGACCCGTCTCATGAATTTATGTGTCCAAAAATAATTAGCCGCCCACGCTTTAATTATATAAAAAGGATTATAAGTCGAAGCGAACACTATGACGTGCTTAACCACACTTACTTCAGTTTGTGGTGATATTTTTTTAATGGCTTTATAGGCAGCGTTGTGAGCCCGAGCTAAATTTTTCATTACCCTAAAATAGATAAATACTGATGATAAATATTTGGTGGCTTTGGCTTCGTATTGTCGACCTGAGTTCGTGATGGAGATCATATCTGTCAGAGCAAATCGCTTAAATGGGGGCCAAGTGCCACGCAACCAACCATTACTACCAAAAACATTTGGTTCATTCATGGTCGAAAAATGACCACATAAATCTCCCAACTCTTTAACGACATTAGTACAGTAACGGGCAAATATTTCTGGTGAGTCTGCTCTCTCAAAGCCACCGCTCTGCGAAAACCATAACGGCAAGGTAAAGTGCCAAATAGTCACGAAGGGTTTTAGCTTCTGCTGGTGAAGAGATTGCAATACTTGGCGATAATGCATAATTGCTTCCTGGTCATATTTACCCTCTTCCGGCTCGATTCGCGCCCACTCAACTGACAGTCGGTGGGCATTATGTCCTAGTGTTTTGGCAGTAGCAAAATCTTCTTCGTAACGTCGATAATGATCGCACGCGAGGCCACAGACCGGCACCCGACCATCACGATACGCCTTAGACCAATCATTATTTTCTATACCACCCTCAACTTGATAAGCAGAGGTACCAGATCCCCAATAAAAGTCTTTGGGGAAAATTTTTGTTTTGCGGTAATTATTTCCTAACACGATATAATTATAGCAAAGAACATAGCCTATGTCAGAAGCAATGATGGTCTTTAGTATTCAATTTCTTTATCTAGAACTTGTTTAGGTGCTAAGTATTCTTGCCATTTTTTGTATAAAAGTGTGGTAGCAGTGACGTCTCTAGCGTTGTAGCTAGCAATGTCGCGGAATTTTTTCTTCTCAAAAAATTCCGCGACATTATCTCCACCCATCTCGCCCTTCGGACTCTCTATACCATAAGCCCGCGCAAATAAATGTAGACTTGGTCGCTTACTCATTGCCCCAAAGAAAGTCAATTCGTCCTGCAAGTCGACATGGCGAACAAACTTTTGCTGATACGGATATTTCCCTTCCATTAAGTTCTTAGTCGGCCTTATATTATTGGCTAACGAGCGATGAATTAAAAACGGTACGTCAAAAGCTCGGCCATTAAAAGTTACGAAAGTATCGTAGTATTTAGCTCCTTCCCAGAATTCCCGCAACATTAAATCTTCACTCTTTTCTCTATAGGTATAATCACCAATTGTTTCTTCTATCTCATTACCATCTCCTTGGTAATACACTACTCCGCGCATTCTTTCTAAATCATAAACCCCAATCGCTACCACAAAACCAGTCATTGGTGAAAAGCCTAAACTATTCTCAATGTCATTCTGCATAACCTTCCTCTCTTCTTCGCTACGAGCCGTTTTATCAGCCCAACGCGTTAAAATATGCTGTGTTACTTCATCTAACTCTGACCATTTCTCTCCAACTGTTTCAATATCAAAAATAAGCGTGGCCATAGACACTTTTAGATTTCTACCGGTATTCCAGAGTAGCAATACAAAACAGCCTTACGTTTCGAAGAAATATAATAGCTATATTGACCATCTACAAAAACTCCACCACATTCATCAGTACCTTCCTCTAATTGGCCATGAATCGGAAAACCATCTAAAGCGTATCCTACTAGAGTTTCCGAGTCAAAAATTGAATACAAACTATACTCGTTATTTTTAATGAGTGAACCATCTAGTGCGACGCCTACAACATCATTTGGTATACAACTCTTTTTGGTTGAAGCGTATGTCTGTACTGGTAATTGTAACAGAACCTCTTTGGTTAGCTCAACAGATGAAGTCGCACTACTTGATGAAGTGTTAATTTCTACTTCACGATATAGTAAACGTGCCCCTTCAACCACGGAAAAATTTAGTCCTTTAGGTGACCAATCCTTATCAAGGTTTTGATAAAGCGGACACTTCAGTTCTGTCAAAAATATATCGGTCGGTTCTATATCATTAGTTTCGACCGAAATTTCTTCAACTGGTTCAGGCAAAGTATTCGGGTTTATTACTGATTCCTTAAAATCGGCAATTTTGCTACGCAAAGTAGCTAAATTGCCGGACCTATCCATACCTGGCTTTTCTTCGAAAGTGGCCGTGTAAATGACCTCTCCGTAATTTGCATCAGCATTTATAACACTGGCCATATTACTATTCTCTGTGTATGTATCTCTAACTATAGTTACACAAATAGCGATTACTAAAAAAGCGAAAGAAAGTAAATACAACAAAAAATCTCGAGTGCGAAGTGGCATAAACTTACCCTCTATCATAACAAACAGAAAACTAATAGCCACCGCTTTAACCCACCGTTTTACTGGATTGTATTTTGATCTCAACCAATTGCTCTACTCTGCGAATATCTGCCAGTAGCTTAGACCGGTCAGGGTTATGTAAAAATAAGTTAAATATTGAGCGACCACCATTACGGGCAAAGACAGCTCGATCACCAATCTTTTTGTTCACATTTATGCGATAAAAAGATTCCAGTTGTTCAATTTTCTTAATCCCTTTCATTTCAAGAATTTTTCCTTCTTTAGTTGCAAACCATTTCATAGTACAAGCATAGCTATTACACTTGCGAGGCAAAACTGTCTTTTGCGGTATGCGAATTAATATATCATTTAGACCATGCTCTATACCACAAGTAATTTTATGCATAATCTCTCTAAAACCACCCATACGAGCACCTATCTCTATCACTTTCCATTCATCATCAATCTTCATTAATTCGGTATGGGCCATCGTACTACGAAGACCTAAAGCATGGATGGCTTTTTCCGCTGCTACTTCAGCCTTAGTAATAGTCTCTTTCTTGAAAACTGGTGGTGTTATCTGTAGGTAACCAAAAAAATCATCATGTCCGACTTTCTTGCCAGTTACAACTTTTACTAGTGGACAATGTTCCACCTTACCGCGTGCACCAACGTAAGAATCAACTGAATACATATCCCCATCCATAAACTCTTCCGCGATCAACTTTGGCTCTTCTAAACGATGGTCCAGATCGTAAGATTTTTTTAATTTACGTAATGTTGTTCGGAGAGTTTTTTCCAGCTCGGCTTCGTGGTAACAAATTGATACCAACAAACTACCAGATAAGTTAGTTGGCTTAATGATCATCGGGAAGCCAATCTTCTCAGTGATTCTAGCCCTCTCTTTCTTAGAATTTTCCTTAACTAAAGTAAATCTTGGCGTAATCGAAGGATCATAAAGCTTCATTCTTTTGCGCATCTCGTACTTATCACTAGCCCACATAAGTGATTCAGTAGTAGGTGTCCTTAAATAAGGCACGTGTGGAATAACCGCTGCGAAACGCGACATACTCTGTTCAGACCGACAGGTGATAGCCAATAGCTCTTCCTGATAGGGTAAAAGGGCAATAGCAATTTTCTCCGGTTTGGAAAAATCGCAGTCTACCACAAAATCAATTCCAGGGTTGTCTTTCTTATTATCTACGTCTTTTATTTTAGAATCCCACAGCAAAAGTATCCGGTATTTAGCACCGGTAGTTTTTTCATAAGCACGGATACTTTCAACCGTTTCCTGCGGTACACTCATCACATAAACCAAGATGTTTGGCTCTTTAGTTTCTTTTACCATTAGTTATAGTTCTATTTTATAAGCAAAACTTCAGCCAAGCGGATATTTATTCCAAATAAGTCTCTGATGTGTATAAAGCATACTATATAAAGTCTTATTTTTATATTATAGCATAATATACTAAAAAATCAAGTGACAAGCCCTGAATTTTGAGTTTTAATTAATTTTGCATCGAACTTAAATACCAAATTGTACCGATGAATTTGTTGTAGTTTCTCCTTCAATGGTAAAATCTACTTCTGGATTAACTACAGTAGCAATTAGATCTTTGAACTCCTCATATGTTTTATAATTCATTCTTTCACCGTTTAAAAAGAAAGTTGGTGTACCTGTAATTCCCATTTCTCGCGCCTCTCTTCCGCTATCTCTGACTTTATCTCTAATCAAGGAAGAGTTCATTTGACGTTTGAATTTTTCTGTATCTAGACCAAGCTCGGTGGCGTACTGAATAAACAAAACGCTTGGATTTTTGCTACGTGACCAGGTATCTTGATTTTCAAACAACTTATCATGGTAAGCAAAGAAGGCATCTTGTTGAGCAGCCGCTTCAGCCGCTTTGGCAGACGATTCGGCTTGAGGATGAATTGGTAATGGGTAATGTTTATATTCCAAACTTAGAGAATCACCATATTCAGCCATTATTTCTTGCAAAGCTAATTGGAATGAAGTACAAGCTGGGCATTGGAAATCGCTGTATTCTACTAACTTAACTGCTGCCTCTGAGTTACCCTTTACATGTGAAGAAAAAGTTATATTTTCATTATTTTTAGCACCGACAATACTAGAGTACCAAATCGATCCACCAATTAATACCAGAGCTAAGATTCCTACAACTGTCCATGGATTTTTCATATAAGCTATAGTGTAACATAATCACTTTTTATGACCAATTCATCTACTTTATCACTCCGAGAAGATAAAGTCTTTTGCGGAATACAAATATTCGGGCAGTGAGTGACACAAAAGGCATTATCTTCTCGGAGTAACTAGCTACTAAAATTTGTCTTGTTATTTTTTTGCAAATGTGTTCTAATTTGCTAACTTTTCACTATGACTTTTAAACCTAATTTTACACGTAAAAAAAAGCGCAAGGCACATGGGGCCACCTTTTGGGATAATGAATACAAAAACCCGGAACACTTAAAGCTTTCAACCGAACAAAGTGAGGACTTGGAGAAATTTACTCGTTTTGTTATCCGTCAAAAAAAAGAGTATGCCTTATCACCCGGTGCAGAAGTACTCGACGTTGGTTGTGGTAACGGTCGTAATCTTGTTTACCTAGCTAATAATTTTGGTGTTTCCGGCACTGGGTATGATATTTCTAAGGCCGCTATCGCTCAAGCAATAGTCGCTTCAAAGGGTCTCTCCCTTTCCTACTCTGCCCGCAGTATCGCTGGTGCACTAACGATACCAGATAATTCTCAGTTCCTCGTTCTCGATATGATGACTTCACATTTTTTAACCAAAGAGGAACGTTTAGGATTGCGCGAAGAAATCTACCGAACCCTTAAACCTGGCGGATTACTTTTTATGAAGACTTTTCTGAAAGATGAAGATTTGCACACTAGACGTCTACTTGTCGAATTCCCCGGCAAAGAAGACGGTAGCTATATACACCCGGTCATGGGTGTAGCTGAATATGTCTACAGCGAGGAAGAACTAATTAATTTTCTAAGTGAGCGTTTTATTATCCACAAAATTTATCGCTCACACAAACACGCCTTTCGTGGCCAAGCTAGAAAACGTCGTACTATCACGATTTATGCCGAAAAGGATCCCTATCTGTAGTTAGTCTACGGGCACTTAAAGGTAGCCCTACACTCATCTTGACCAGATCCAGGAGCAACTTTCTCGCACAATTCACATTGAGACGAAAGTCCAGTTTCTTCATAGGTCGTACCATATTCCATATTTACATTCATAATGTCAGCAACATCCCGAAATAAGATATCAGTTGGTGGTTCAAAAATACTACCATCAACATTCTCCCACGGGTTACATTCATAAGTTACTGGTTGATCTACCGGCACCGGTCCCTCAGCTTCAGGTGCTTGGCCGGAAGCTTGGGCGGAGATCATACTAGTCATATCGTACTTCATTCCATACTTCTCTCCTTCAATCACTGACCAGTTGTACATCATATTATCCCGCAGAATTATAGATGAGACACTACCAGCTCCAGCTTCCGGTAGGATAAAATCACCGCGCATCATACCACCACTGGTAAAATAGGTGCCTATTACCGGTTCTTCTTCTATTGCAGATTCGTCTTTTTTTATTCCTGTCAATGGTCTATAGCTTATAGAACACTCTAGATCTTCGGCCTTGGCTAATATTTCTTGAAGTGAACCTGTCCCAGAACTTGGTTCCGCTAAAACTTTTTTGTTTGGTGTTGTTATATCAGAATTAACTTCAAAATTATCAGCTGATGATTTAATAGGGGCTTTGCTGTCATTCATAAATAGATATACTAAAGCGATTACTACTACCCCCATTCCTACTAGACTAACTACAACGGTTTTTTTCATAAAAATTAATAATTAACTTTTATCACATATAGCATAATAAATATAACTCAAAATCAAACGATTACTTGTTACTACCACAATTTTTCCATTTTAAACACACAACCTCACTAGAGACAACTCCTACCTGTCAAAACTTCCATAGCAGTCGGAATTGCCCCGGCTTTTATTTCATCCACTCTAGCCTGGCCAAATTTATCAACAAAACATTTCTCTTGCTCGGGAGTTAATTTACTTGGTAAAATATTAGGATTAATTCCAACTAGTTCTAAGGCATTCTTTTGCCCTTCAGTTAGACCACCGCCAGCACTGGCGGTAGCCCCAATTCCTGTATCGGCACTAGTTGCGGTTGAAATTGGTGTTAAGTTAGTATCCCCATTTGCCTCTTTTTTTTCTGTATCACTGCTTGGCGACTGAAAAATAAATGGCTTAATGTTATACGGGTCAGCTATCCAAAAATAAACTAAGGCTAGAAGTATACAGAAGAAAATAACTCCTAATGAAACAAAAAATATAGTAAAAAAAATTTTCATGGCCAGTACTAAATTACGGCTATTAATGATGAGTACTTTCTGTCATTTTACCACAGTCCATACTTAACTTTTCTGCCACAACATTCTTAAACCATTTGATACCACCAAAAGCGTTCCACCTTCATGCCCAATAACACCTAAAGGTAGCGGCAATTTCCAAAGTATAGTTACCACCACCATCAATGCCAAAATACCGATAGCAAAAACTAGGTTTTGCTTAATAATACTATTAGCTTGCATTGAGAGCTTGCGGGCTCGTAGTAAAGCTCCTAAATCATCTGAAAGCAGAGCCACGTCAGCCGCCTCAAGGGCCACGTCACTACCAGCCGTCCCCATTGCCACCCCCACGTGCGAGGTAGCCAAAGCCGCCGCATCATTTACTCCATCACCGACAAATGATACCTTGCCTTCACTACGTAGTTTATTAATTATCGTCACCTTATCAGTAGGCATTAGGTCAGCAAAAATATCCCCCGGCGCAATTCCTATTTCTTTTCCCATCTCCTCAGCTACAGTTTTATGATCACCAGTCAACATAACGATTCTTTTGATACCTCGCTGTCTAAGCTCGGCAATGGTAGCTTTGGCTGAGGCTCTAACCGTATCGGATATACCAATCACGCCATACACCACCTCACTACCGACCACAATCGCTGTCTTTCCTTCAGCTTCTAAGTCTTGCAAAGCTTGCTCCGTTTTATCATCTACATGGACACCGGTCTCGTCTAACATTTTACGATTACCAGCAAAATACCGTCGCCCCTCTTGGGTCACGTAAACTCCTTTACCGGGAACCGCTTCTGCTCTTTCTACCGTCGCTGGTGATATACCCATCTCAGCGGCATGATTAAGAATACTCTTAGCAAGTGGGTGCTCTGAATTTGCTTCCAGGGTGGCAGCGACCTGCATCAGCTGGTGCTCACTCATACTGATAGCCACCACCCTACTTACTTTCATTTTACCTTCAGTCAAGGTACCAGTTTTATCAAAGGCCACTATATCTATATTGGCAAAGGTTTCGAGCGCTGCCCCACCCTTAAAGAGCATTCCCCGTTTGGCTGAAGCCGCTAAAGCAGAAAGTATCGCCGCGGGCACACTAATCACAATTGCACATGGACTGGCTACCACCAAAAGGGTGGCTGCCTTATAGAAAGCTTCAGCATACGGTAGACCAAGCAGAATAAAACCACCCAAGACAATTAAAGTCCCAAGTAAAACTAGAATCGTATATCTCTCACCAAACCAATCACTAAAACTTTCACTCGGAGAACGTTTAGCCTGGGCCTCGGTTACCAAACGAATCATTTGGGCCAAAGTAGAATGACTGGACGTTTTAGTTACCTCAACCCGAAGGACACCGTGCCCATTTACTGTTCCCGCAAAAACATTATCCCCCGGATCTTTATCCACCGGCACTGATTCCCCTGTCATGGATGACTGATCCACCGCACTAATACCACTCAAAATAATCCCATCCACAGGTACTTTTTCTCCTGGTTTTATCACAACAACCTGCCCAATCTGAAGTGACTCGACTGATACGCGCTCGATTCCCCCGGCTCCGTTCTCCAGATTAGCCTCATCTGGTCTAAGCTTCATCAAGGCTACCACCGCTCGCTTGGTATTACCCATCGCATACTCTTCCAAAGTCCCAGCCAAACTGAAGAGGAAAAGCAGAATCGCTCCATCCCGTGCTTCTCCCACCCCCGCCGCCGCGAGCGCGGCCAAGACCATTAGTAAGTCTATATCAAGCTTTTTTTGTAATAGATTTCCTAGTGCCCCCTTGGCTGCCGGTATTCCCCCGGCCAGATAGGCTATAACAAAGGCCATTGCTATATACAAAGCCGAACCTTGAGTAAACTGAAAATATACTCCGATTAACAACCCAATCAAAGTGATAGCGGTTAAAATACCATTTATGTGCAAAGATTTTCGCTCCCCTTCAAGTTCCTCCATCAAAACTTCAGCTGGATTTTTCATTTCCTTATAATACCTCCCAAACGGCTTATTTTCAACGTATTATTACCTGAAATTAACAGACAATTATCTCATTATGCTATAATTTTCTATATGTCAGCCGAACAAGCAAAATTTTTCAGTGATAAAGGTGCAATATCGTTTGATGCCTGGTCTTTGGATGAACTTAGAGCTGAAGTAAGGGGTCTTTATAAAGGTTACCCAGACACATCAGTAGCTACTCGACAAGAATTAATTGAAGTACTAGAAGGAAATAGACATGTATCAGATTTAACGGTGAAAAAAGCAGACGAGACTGTAAAACTAGAATACAAAATTAAAGAGACCGAAAGACCTACCAAAAAACCCTGGTGGCAAACCGGCCAATATGAATAATTACATGATTAACCCCGAAGCTCCTTCCTCACCTCAAGAAGTAGGTCTACCAGAAAATATTGAAGCTTCAAACGCTGATGGGTCTTTGACAGAAGAACCAATGCCTGATTATAGAATTGACAAAACGGAACCAATGCCTGTCGAAACTATTTTTAATCCGGAGAAAGAAAGAATTCCCTCACCTAGGACTGAAGCGGCCAGAGCCTTAACTGCTGTAGTAAATCTATTAGTTAAAGGTCAGTTTGAAAGTAATTCGATAAATAAACAGTATCACACTGACCACATCGACATTGAGTATATGAAGGCTGTAAAACCACAAGACCAAGTGGAACGTGATTTATTTTTCGCCTCAATAAACCCAACCTTAGTTAAATTTGAAAAACTTGGCCTGGGTAGTTACCAGAATATTTTGAATGCTGCCAATCCACATGCCTGGAAAACAAATGAGGGAGAGACTGAGCCAACATTTACTGCCCTTTTAGTACCTTGGGAATATAGTGCTGGCGAAAATTATAAACCAAGAATAGATATTCGAGCACTAACGGAATATGTCGAAAGCATGTCAGAAGATACAGAACCAGCCCAAAACAAGAAAGCGCAAGCAAGATTACAGCTAGATACGCTTAAAGCTTACATGGAAAATGAAGTGCTGAATCCTACCCCTAGAGAGAAAAGATTTGAAAAAGTCAGTGAGGAAAATCTAGCAACACTAAAAGAAGATCTGGACTTGATTAGTGAAAATATGATTGAGAACATTAGTGCCATAACAACTAAAGACGAGGCAGACGGTGACATGATCCGGCTATTTGTAATTAACACTTCGGCTAGAATCTCAATCTTAATTAAATCAATCATTAAAAACACTGACGTAGCAATCGATACAGACAGGACTCTTTATCCAGAATTCTGGGAAATGTGTAAGAAACATGAAAGGATTTACCCAGCCATAGGAACTTGCAATCGAATTACCGGAATTGTCCGCCATGACATAGAGATGAAATACTAAGAAAAACCTGTCTTTAAAAGACAGGTTTTTCTTAGTAGGACCTATTTTCTACCACTCACCGAGTGCGTCATCAATAAGGTCTAGGGCTTCGTCTATTAAATCTTCCGCTTCATTATCATCCCTATCATCAATTGCATCCCGTGCATCATCTAATAATCCTTCTGCTTCGTCTAGCATATCTTCCGCATCGCCAACATCATCTCCATCATCAATTGCATTATCGACATCATCCCAAGCATCATCTAGGTCATTGAATGCCTGATCCAAGTCGTCCTCAACCCCACTACTACTTGCCCCAATAGCATCCTCGGCTTCGTCTAGTAAGTCTAGGGCTTCATTTGCTAAATCCCCAGCTTCACTATAGTCACCATCATCATAAGCTACTTCAACTTCATCTAACAAATCCAGAGCTTCATCTAGCAAATTTTGAGCTTCATCTGTTTCCTCACCATCTTCATTTGCTAAATCAATTTCATCTTCTACTTCAGTTACTCTGTCTTCTACCTCATTAAGTGAATCTTTGGCATCGGACTTGGCCGAATTAACTCCTACTTCATCTAGCGACTTTTCTGTCCATTTATATGAACTACTTAATCGTTTATTAGCCTTATCATAATCCTCATTTAGGTAAGCTCTCAAACCATCAAACAAATCTTCTTTAGCTGACTCCAAAAGATCCTCCGCATCACTCTTGGCCGTGGCATCTTCAGAATCATCTATAGCACTCTCTATCTCTTTAAAAGCATCAAGGATATCTGACATCAAATCGCGCATATCAGACGCTTCACTATTACTCTCTACTGTATCATTCACTTCTTCTTCGATATCATCAACGGTAGTAGGATTATCTTCAGCATTAGCTTTAACTTGCAAAGCTTTCACTTGGGCTAATAACTGATCCACCAAAGCGTCACCATTAGTGGAAGAAACCGGGACACTTGTGCCATTAACCAGAGATTGGAAAACTGCTCGTGAACGAGTGCCAAAATACCCCACGGCTGGTGAAATATTATTGGCTTTTTGCCAAGCTATGACCGCCGCTTCAGTTAATGATTTGTATTCACCAGTCTCTTTACCTGGTGCACCGGCTCCACTTTTTGCAATTACAAAACCGTTACCATTAAGATATTTTTGTAAGCATAATACGTCCTCACCTGTTACTCCCATCTCTAAATTTCTTGTAATTTCGCAACTGGCCGCCTGTGTACTGCCCGGTATCATTAATGCCAATACCCCACAAACTCCCATCACAAGCATGAACGATATGTTATTCTTATTTTTTTCAATTTTCATATGTTATTAGTATACCTTAGTAATAACAGGTTATAGACCTCAACCTTTCGAATAGATATTAAATATTTGTTTAATTAAGTCTCAAGAAAGATACGGTAAACGCACCCTAAAGCTTGTGCCAATATTTTCTTGTGATGTAACAACTATAGTACCGCCCAGTTTCTGAACTGACTGCTTAACGATATATAATCCCAAACCAGTACCAACCGCTTGATGCGAATAAGCATTTCTGGCTCGGAAAAACTTGGTAAATAATTTACCAAGTTCATCAGCCGGAATACCTATACCACTGTCGGATACCGTAATAATTATCTCATTATCAATAAGTTCATACTGATATTTGATTTTTCCTTCCGGCGGTACATATTTAACAGCGTTAGAAAGTAAGTTACTTATGATTATGTGTAACAGACGGGGATCACTAACAAAATTAAGGTTGGGTGGATTTTCGGTACGCTCAAAAAAAATTTTATTCTCAACCAATTTCTGATCATATTCATCTACGATGGCATCTAAAAATACAGTTAGATCTATTACTTCAGCAGTTGTCGCAAAAGTGCCCATCTCTAGTTTTGAAACATTGAGAAAGTCGTTTATCAGAGCCAGCATACGCATCACGTTTCGGTCAATTTTAGTTAAGTATTTAGCTTGTGCTTCAGTTTTTGTTGCCTCTAAACTACGCACTAACAATTCTACATTCCAGCGAATAGCTGCTATAGGAGTACGCAACTGATGAGTTGCCAAAGCCACGAAATCTGTCTTAGCTGCATCAACCGCTTTTTGATGGGTGATATCAATCATTGATACCAATCTTTGTTCTCCTAATTCGTAAACATAGACTGATAATAACAGCCAACGTAATGATCCCTTTTCGGTATGAAGCTGTATTTCTTGATCAACAATCGTATGGTCTGAAAAAAGCTTACCTAGGATAATAGATAAGTCATTCTCGTCTTCTAATGACAAATAATCACTAAAACGCAAACCTAAAATTTTGTCATTAGTAGTTTCAAACAGTCTGACAGCGGCTGGATTGTACATCACTACACGACCACCAGCATCCAAAGATATATAAGGTATCGGGCTTCTTTCATACAAAGAAACAAACTGTTCACTGGAGACTAGAGATATTTGGGTCTGCTTATTTCTTAATTGTTCATTAGTTTTAGCAAATAATGACTGAATAACAACTACGGCTATGACCTGAAGTAAAAAAGCACCAAACAAAATTGGCGAGACTTGTTGTGGCGATTCAGTAAAAAACCAAATGAACACCGGAATAACCAAGACCAGAAACGAAAACAAATAAAAAATAAAACGCAACGATGTTCGCACTACTTTAATCATACCATCTGCCAGAACAGAAAATCTAAGATTATTGGGTTTTTTCGAGCTTATCTAGATATGATATTATTTGGTTAATGGAAACAAAAAAAATCTTAATTGTGGAAGACGAAACCGATATTCGAGAAGCCATGGCTGAAGCCATTATTGACGCAGGCTTCATTACTTTAACTGCCAAAAATGGTCAAGTTGGTTTACAAATTGCACTTAAAGAACGCCCGGACTTAATTTTACTCGATTTAATGATGCCGGTTTTAAATGGACACGAAACACTCAAAAAACTTCGGGAAGATGCCTGGGGTAAAAACGCAAAAGTAATTGTTCTAACTGCTATGGATGATGTGACTAACATAGCCACTGCCCATCAAAATCCAATCGAGGACTACATAATAAAAGCCCACACTAGTCTTGAAGAACTAATTAAAAAAATTCGACTAGCTTTAATTTAACAAAACGACCACTTTCATAAATGAAAGTGGTCGTTTTGTTTTAATACTTCAAATTATTTAACTTTTTTGACAGCCTTCTTAGCTACTTTTTTGACTTTCTCAATTTTTAGCTTTCGCTCTTTTTTAAGCAAAACTTCAGCTTCGACTGTTTCGGCTTTAGACTCAGCTATTTCTTTAGCCACCTTCGCTATTGGTGGATTCACAAAACCAAGAATCCGGTTTAGTTGCAGTTCAATCTTTGCTAAGTGTTGCTTAACTACCTCAAGCTCTCGCTCAACATTTACACCTGAAGCAGAAACCTGGTACTGTCGTTCGGGTTTTTGATAAGTCGAAGTATCAGTGCGGTTATTATTTCTAAAACCATCATTTCTATTGCCTCCACGTTCCTCTCGGGCATTATCATCGCGACCCTTACCAAAACAGGTTGAACAATAAACTGGCCTTTCACCGTTTGGTCTAAAAGGTACCTCACAACTATTCCCACAAGTACTACAGACAGCGGAAAAAAGTTCTTGCCCACTTGATCGTCCGCCAAACTTAGGACCCCGATCAAAACCTACACCGCCATTACCAACCCGTCCCTGACCAAACTTTGGTCTTCCACCAAAATCGTTACTTTTCTTTTTATAATCACTAAACCCGTCTTTGAAGTTTTTCATAATTTAATTATAACACAATTTAATTATTTTGGCAAAACACTACACAAATTTTTCTTTTCCTAACCCAACCCTACGTCTAACATCATCATCACCACAAAACCCGCTAGCGCCCCCATGGTAGCCAAGTCGGTATGCCCACCCCGCTGAGATTCCGGTATCAACTCCTCAATCACCACAAACATCATCGCTCCCGCCGCAAAGTTGAGCGCATAAGGTAATACCGGCGCCGCTACCATTATCAAAGCTGCTCCCGCAACCGCTGCAACAGGCTCTACTATGCCGGAAAATTGCCCATACATAAAACTTTTCATACGACTAAAGCCTTCTCTTCGTAGTGGTACCGCAATAGCTGTCCCTTCCGGAAAATTTTGGATTCCAATACCAATAGCGAGAGCTATTGCACCAGCTAAAGTAGCATTTTCAAGATTTAAATAAGCCGCGCCAAAAGCCACTCCAATCGCTAAACCTTCTGGAATATTATGTAAAGTAATGGCAGAAACCAAAAGCACACTGTGAACCGTAATCCGCAGGACTCTGGTGGGTTTCTCAAAAGAGAAAGAGTTCGGCGACGGCAATCCGTGAACGGCCGTGCATGAGCCTAGACTCAGGAGTAAGTATAGTAAAAAGTTGTCTGATTTTCATATAAAAAGAAATCAGGGTTACCCACGCTGTGGATAACCCTGAAATTTTTTACCGCGAATTCAATAATCAAAAGAAAGGATTCAAAAGACTCAAGAATTCAAGGCACGAGGATCACTTCTGCGGAACGAAAGCCGAGGCAGACCAGCAGTGGGCACAGGCATCGTCGACCCAGTAGCCACCGAACCTGACCTGACCGTCGTTGAAGCAGAAGAACGGGGCGAGCGAGAAGACGCCATCAGCGTCCGGAGCATATTCGTCGCCAGCGCAGTCGATCCAGAGATCGTCATAGTGCTGGAGCCGTTCCGGATGCGTCAGGAGCATGATCCCGATGGCGAATGCCCCGAGGTCGAACTCGTTCCCGGCGATACATGCAAATTACAACAGAAAATATCAGAAAACCCAACTAGGACTTGAACCGACTAAATGGCTTTAAATAAAGATATTTTATTTTTGAAAAAAATCACAAAAGTTCATGCCCATGACGGGTCTTACTTAAAATTGAGCAAAGATCCTTTTATTCAAGCCATCAATTCGAACTTTATTGCCATATGGCATTGGTATTTGGGGGTCGGTGTGTCCAAAATTCATATTTTGGATCACCGGAATCTCGACATTGTATTGTCGAACTGCTCGAAGTACTGTTTCTTGTTGTTGTTTTTGATATTCCACTTTCTGCTCTAGCGAATGTGATTTATCAAATTCCCAAGCTTTTGCTCTACCCACTAATACCCCTTGCACTCGTTCTAAAACACCTCGCTCGCCAAGTGAGCGAAAGACTCTAAACACGTAGTCTGCGGATGGTATTTCTTCGGACGTTTCAAGCATAAGTACAATATTCTCAAACTGCTCGAGTGCTGGAATCTGTACCCCATGCCGAAGCATTTCATCAACTGACTCCACACATCCACCCCAAAGTACTCCCTCAGTATTTTTGTTACCGTCCCAAATAAATCCTTCGTTTTGCCAATGCTGTCTTTTGGTCTTTAATAATGGCACATCATCCCAATCAAGACCTTGATCGTTGTATGTATCTGATGCAATTAATTCAAACTCCCTTTCTTCGAACAGGGCGTGTTTAATATACCTAACTGTATATTCATCCATCTCCCCTTGCATTGCAAATTGAGTAAACAGTGAACCACTGTAGCATGACGGAATGCCGTTCAAGAAAAGAAAGTTACAAAAAATGGGAATTGTCACTATAGCCAAAAAATGGCTTTGGATTATTCACGAAAGGTTCAGATGGAAGATTCATTATATACGTCACTTGGTCATCACCACCAATGGTAGCAATCACTGCTTTGATATCTGAATCTTCAAATGCAGCAACGAGATCTGCTGAACGCTCCTCGGCAGAAGCACCCAGTTTGGATGTAGTAGGATATTCAACTGGCACTAGACCAAAGACTGTTTCGAGCCGTTCAAGTCCAAGTTTGTATACATCGGGGAAACGCCCAAAGCAGCAAAACTTGGTGAGAGAACAGTTACCTTATTTCCTTTGACTAACTTAGAAAATTTCATATTCATAAAATATTTAATTACTGGACTTCAAGTACTCCTCCAAAAAACTAATCTCTCTTTTCAAAATAAAATGTCCTTCAAATTTAGCCGGTATATCTGTCTTCATTTTCGCCAACACTTCTGTCGGTGGGAGCCAGAGAGTTTCATGACCCTCTTCTATTTCACCTTCTTCTAATGCAGGTTCGCCAATTTCACCAACCACTTCTGCTACATAACAATATGAGATATGAAGTAGCTTGTATTTATTTCGATATTCAATTGTTATACCAATGGGGCGGATGATACTACAACCACAACCAACCTCTTCTTTTACCTCTCGTTTAAGTGCTTCTTCAATAGATTCACCAACATCAACACCACCACCTGGTAGTTTGTGATATGTATAGGTCTTTAGATACTGGGTAGCCATTTGACCTTGCTGATTAAGCAATATCACTCGAGCACTTTTGCGTAACTGATACTCTGATCCAAGAAGTTCAAACTGATCACTGAATCCAAGTGTACCTTCGCTGATTTCGGCAAGTAATTTCATGACAATCATTATAGCAAACACAATCCTTTAACACACTTGATGGTCTAGAACACGAAACTATTTTATGGCTCAAAATAAAATTATTTGATTTTAAGCAGATTTAGCAAAAGCTCGAGTCCATGACTCGTTCTGAATAAACGTTGTAAAATATAGCGATTTTAGGAGACACGGTCTATCTTAGATGACTGCTGGCTGTATGGAACGATGTTAGAACTTTTTTGGTAGTGGGCACTTGATTGTTTATTATAACTAAGGTAAATTATATACATTACGACGAAAAGGGGCCCAAACGGTTAATTACCTAAGGCCCCCTTTTCATTTCCCAATTTTCTTTTGTATGTCCACCTTACTCAGATCGTCAAAATACTGCCTCGTAATTTGTTTATACAAAGAAGAAGCTCGTTTACCGTCCGGAAAAAGAACTTTCCTAAACTTTTGTTCTTCGATTAAAAAATCGACAAGCATTTTGTAGTCACCATCACCAGACACTAAAACAATCTGATCGAATTTCTCTTGCTTATAGAGTCGCTTCATGACTGAAAAGATAATATCTGAATCGACATTCCCTTTCTTAGTTCCTAGCATCGCTGAATTATGTTCACGAAACACTAGAATGAAACCGGATGCTTGTATTTCTTCATATAGCTATTGATAGGTTTCACCATTTTGAACATACCCAAGATAGTAATAAGCTCTGTCAACTTGATATAAATCACGTAAGTAAATACGAAAACGCGACAAATCAACCTTCCAAGGATTCGCTGATTTTGTAGTACCCATGAACAAATTTTGTCCATCAATGTACGCAATATTACTCATTGCGCTATTATAGCAGATAGCATTTTGTTGCTGGCTGTCTGGTACGATATTAGAACTTTTTTGACTAATGTATAAATTCATTGTATTGAAACAATGTTTTAGATGTACTAAAACCGTTCCTTCCAATGAAGCGGACGCCATTTCCCAAAAGAGAGTCGTAATGTCGAAAGTAAGAATCTCTTCCCTTCATGTCGAGCTTTGCATAGTGCTTGGCGATATCATTCGTCAGAAGCTTCGCTACCCTGTTCTAAAAACCGAATGTTGGACCTTTGAGTCACATGAGGTATTACACAAACCAACCGTCTGGTTCAAGTATCCGAATGGCAAAGTGGAAGACCTCCACTTTATTAGAAAACCCGGAGTGAACCAGCTTGAACCAATGCCCTGTTACAACACTTTGCCTCCGGAGAAAATAAGATTCCGGTGACACTCTCGACCCACCAACACCTTGCTTCGGCAAGGTGTTTGCTTTTTATATCAAGGACTCGAACCAAATTTATGTTGCTAAATATAGCTGAAATTACTTTGCTGACTGTCGTGGTCTTAAAACCTACGTGATGAGACACCGTAAGGCTTTCTTATGACCCCCTCTACTCCTTATGTGAGGCGTCTCGATCTCTAGCATCCTGTGCTTATATCGCTAAACTAGATTTTGTAGTTATAACAGAGGGCAGTATGTCACTCTAATGTCTTTACTTGGTCGTGAGGAAAAAGACGATTCCAATGCCAACTACTATAGCAACGCGCTAATAATTAACTTCGTACAAGCTATTCGGTTACAGTGAACTCAAACATCATGCCCGCTTCAAGGTGTTCAGCGATATGACAATGCGCCATCCATTCCCCTGGATTGGTAGTATCAAGGAGAATATCAACGTACTGTCCCGCTGGCACCATCACCGTATCTTTCCAAACTAAATTGTCGTTCATCGAGCCGTTTTCATTTACCACAAGGAATCGTTGACCGTGGAAGTGAATTGGGTGTTGCATTGGATGGGCAGATTTTTCGTCATTCGTAATACGCACTTTTACTTTATCTCCTGCCTTGAAGTTCCACGCAATATCCGTATTTACTTTTCCAGTTTCGGTATCAACAATTTTCCACTTCGTCATGTCTTTAGTCGCCATCTGGTTCATCATGGCCATATCAGTGTCTTCCCATTCAATACCGTCAGGACTAGGTGACCCCATCATCATACCTCCCATCATTGAACCATCCGGCATCATGTGCCCGCCCATGCCAGAAGACATACTACCCATCATGTCGATAGTGAGTCTAAGCTCTTTGTCGACTGGCTTATTGAGGTACTCACTATACGAGTCAAAACTTGCCTTCGCTATATCATTCGTCCGAAGTGTGCCGAAGATGTCACCATGATATGGGGAAACAATATCGTTTGAGACAACAACGTTACCGAGGGCATAGGTTTTGTCGGGAGTCTTATGTTCGATAGCATATATGCCTTCATCAGCAAAAAGTACCTCTACCACCACTCGTTCAGATGGACCGAGGATAACCGAATCTTTCCACTCCTCACGTTCAGTTGCTCCAGCATCCCCACCGACTAACTTGAGCTTCGTACCTTTGATGCCAAAGTTAAACGGTCGCGCATTCGCCGCATTCGTGAGATAGAAACGAATGACTTCGCCCTTGGTGGCGTTGAGCTGGTAGTTTGTCTCGCCATTGACGAGCATAACGTTACCATAGCGACCCATGAGGGTGTGATCTGCCTCCTCTTTGCTCAAGTTGATCTTTCCATTCTCGATAAGGACATCGTCGAGAATAAGCGGCACTTCACGATTCACCTCGTTCCAGTATTTTTCGTCAGTAGCAACAACGAGGTAGTTACCGTACATGCCAAGTTCTTGTTGATAGTCCTCACGAACGTGCGGATGGTACCAATACATACCAGCATCAGGGAATTTCAATTTGTATGAGAATGTCTCTCCTGGCTTCATTTCCTCCTGTGTGGACTGTGAACCATCAAACTCATTGTCCATACGCACACCATGCGAATGCAGGAGTGTGTTCATATCAGTGCCATTTTTGAAGTTGATGGTCACCTCTGCACCCTGTGGCACTTTAATTAAAGGTCCCGGTATCGAACCGTTATATGCGAGCATCTTGTACTTCACGCCGTTAATATCTTTTTCAACGTAACTAGCAGTGAGATCGTACGAGTCACCGTTTGTAAGGACGATAACTTCAGAAGTTTTTGCTGGTTCAATTTTGGTTGATGCAGTAGTAGTGTCTTGCGCACTTTCATTACGATAAAGCACAATCCCAGCAATGACGATGATGATACCGAGTGCAACTGCAAGAGTTGTTTTATTCATAGTGTAATTCAATTTTATCTCCATCTTTCATTTGATAATTCTCAAGCTCGTTGTTCGGTTCTCCGTTGACCGTCATAGTCACACTCTGTCCGAACTCTCGGAAATCTTTTCCCCACACGGTGAAGAATTTACCAAGACGTGTGTCATCTTTAGTGACCCTCGCCGGATACTCGAGGTGAACAATCGGTACGTCATCGTGTGTATGCATCGGCTGGTGTACCGCACCTGAGAGGCCGATATTTTGAGGGATAGTAACTTTTTCACCCTTCACATATATCTCGAGTTGCGGGTGTGTGTGCATACCCTTCAGTGAGAGTACCTCTCCGTCAGCCGATGTGGGGGATGCTGATTGATTTGCTTTTCCCCACCAGATCATACTGATGGCAAAAACCACTGTCACCGCAATGACGATGGTCATTGTATGCTTTTTCATATATCACAAGTTATGGGCTGAATAATGCGTCGTAATAGAAAGTATGTTGCGTACAAAAGTGCCAGAACTCCCACAATGCCAAGTTCCTGTCCTTGAAACGGCAATATGCTCAAGATCCCAATACCACCAACCGTTGATAGAAGTGCGGTAAGTACAAGTGAACCACAGGCGGCACAGCCGACCCCGAACATTCCCAAGAACACGCCAATACCGCTTATAGCAATCCCGCCCCCGCT
The DNA here is from genome assembly GCA_020720815.1 of Candidatus Elulimicrobium sp. Lineage (GTDB taxonomy): Bacteria > Patescibacteriota > Minisyncoccia > Phycocordibacterales > UBA918 > OLB19. The sequence goes on from DYNY01000004.1 coordinate 43,311, forward strand.
CAACATCGCTTTTTGTCTCCGATAGAGATAAACGATGAGAGCCACATTCACACCAATCAAAAAAGACGTGGCTGTTGTCGTTATGGCAGAGAGTGCCGTGAAGTTGGTAGTGATTGAGGTAAGGAGAGTTAGTGGCAAAGTAAATTTATCTCCGAGTGAAGCAGTGTCGCTAAGCCAAACTAATCGGATGAGTGTAAGGTTGGGAAGCAAAACTGCAAACGCGAATATGACAAATACGACGACAAGTGCGAGGAGAATGTATGGGTACTTTTGTAGAATAACAGACATGGTTTACGAATCTTTTAACGCTGTTTCTATAAGTTGCTTCACTGCTTCATATGGCTGTGCGCCATTTATAGGGAACTTGGTTCCATCGGGTGCGACAAAGATACTCCATGGCGTTCCTCGTCCTCCGGTAGCCACTGCGTTAGCGAGATCATCTGCCACATGTTCTGCATACGTACCACTGCTTAGACATTCGTTGAATGTTTTGACATTGATGCCAACGAATTCGGCAATTTTTGGTAATTCAGCAAGATCAAGTCGGTCATTAGAGGGTGTGATCTCGTAGAGTCGGTCTGCATATTTCCAAAATGCATCGTTGCCACCTTGTGCACCAGCACACTCAAGCGCTTCTGCTTCTTTCCGAGCTTTAGAATGCAGTTGGTCGAGTGGAAAGTGGCGGTACACCCATGCAACTTTCCCGGTATCTCCATACTCATCCATTACTTGCTTCATAGTTTCATGGAGACGTTTGCAGAATGGGCATTCGGTATCAGAGTACTCGACGACCTTTATTGGAGCGTCAGAATTTCCTCGGACATGGTCATCGCCAGACACTACTTTTATATTTGCGAGTGCTTTGTTTGAATCTTCAGCAATCTGTGCGGTCGGCACTACTGCAGTTGGTGCACTGGGAATGGTGTTGTTTTTAAGACCAAACAAAACTGCTCCGGCAATAAGTGTTCCAGCGATGACTATTGCTATAGGTATAGAGAATGCCTGGACGGTCGATTTTTGAACCGATTGAATAGGTTCACTATGTTCTTTATTCATGTATTTAGAGGGTTAGACAAATAACGTCGATACAGCAAAAATTGGTGTTACAACAACACCCTAGTGGCGACGTTAGTATGTCTTAGAATGGAGAATGCCTCGAGCGAATGCTAATCGAAGCGGATTGTATATGCTGACGTTTGGATGTTCTCGTGCATATTGTTTATAGCGGAGTGCAAAAACGTTTAAGTTGAGCTTTGGTATAGCAAAGAAATCTGAGAAGACAAAAGCCACAGCTACCCCAATAAAGAGAAGTGCGAGAAAGTCTTGGAAGCTTTGTGGAATACCGACGAGCGTACTTTTCCAAAGTTCCATGTGATCGTTTACTCCAACATCGCAACATGAGTTTAAGATTGCTGAAGAAGCTTTATGGCTCGAATGAGTACCCATATCCGCATGAGCTGGTGTTGCGTGAATAAAGCTGATACAAAGGAAACCAACAATAAGCGAAGACAAGATTGTCCCACTCACAATAGTTAGTATCTGAGATGTAAATACTGACAGGAACTTCATAGGTTGATTAATTTTAACAGAAAAAACTCGCAGTGTGTAGTCTCTTCATACAAACAAAAATCACCCTTTCGGGTGATTTTCGTTCTGGATACTGCTCTCAGCAGGTATGCAATAGCGGAATAGATCCTATGTGATTTTAGACCTAGGACTCGAACCAAATTTATGTTGCTAAATATAGCTGAAATTACTTGGCTGGCCGACTCGGGCTAGAACCGCACAATGCCAAACCATGCTTGACGATTTTAGTATATTTTCAAATTCAATTTCGACGCGTCTCGTGCACTAAAATTATGTAATGATTATATGCCCTGGATTATTGGGGTCTACGTCAATATTTATGTCACGATCAAGATTATTTATTTCAATTGTGTGACTAATATTTAAAGTTAAATATCCTTGAAAAATGACTCGGTTGGGTATTTGTATATCTATATGAAACTTCCTTGGGTCTCTACTAACTACTGATGTATGGTGACCGACATATCCATCCTTTTTTAACTTAAATTCAATAACTGTTTTGTCATCTTCATACATATCTATATCTACGACTTCAGGATTCTGATCCCATCGACAGACAAACTCTAAGTTCTCACTAGGAGAGGTTAGAGTAAGTACCGGCAGAAGACCATTCGGTTTTCTGTCACTCTCAGGAAAAGCATTAATTTCAAAAAGGTCGTCACGGTACTCCACTTCAAGATTAATATCAAAAATCTTATCCGTAAAAATTCTATCTTTTCTGTTATTAAAAGTTAAATACATCATAAACACCTAATGCGAGTAAATTACTATTCTGACTTCTTAACAGGGTCAGCACCGTCTCCACCCTTACCGTAGTCCCACAAATAAGTCCCGTCAGGGAGTCGAGTATTTGGAACACCTAAAATTTCAAGAGGACTCCTTCCTCCCCGTCCTCCTCTATCAGCCTGCCCCGCTTCACCACCTTCTCCTCCCATCGCAAAAGCATTATCACCAACAACCTCAGCACTACCGCCATCTCCTCCTTTACCTCCAGGACCAGCCCCGCCGCCAATCCCGCCGACAGCAACTGAATTATTACCGTTCACTTTTGCATCACCACCCTTACCTCCATTATGAGTAGGTTTAATAGTCTTACCTATGCCAAATACATGATAAAGGATTAGACCACCACCTATTGTTATCACTAATCCGAGTAAAATTTCTACTAGATATTCCATAAGTTTATTATATCTCTTTCTGTACTTTTGCTAAGTCTATGCGAAATTAGATAAGCATTACATTAACGCTCTTCGTGCTACGTACGAGTTTGCTGGGGTACAAGGACTCGAACCTCGATAGGCGGTACCAGAAACCGCAGTCCTACCATTAGACGATACCCCAAATGTTTAAATTGTTCTTTGTTTCTTCTTGCTACAACCTTATGTAATAAGGCGAAGCGTCCCATATAGTGCCATAGCCACAGAAAGATTCAAGCCAGTGGCTCTAATTAGCGCTCGATAATGCTCCAACCACACTGACTAGTATTTATATTTGGTTCATAATGTAGATGGACAATTCCAGTATTACGCAAAGAGAAAATATTAAGAAAACTCTTTACCGCTCCCCAAACACTTAATCTTCCCTTCACACAAATATGAGCTAAGAAAATGTTTACAAATACAGCGTGAGAAACCACCACCACCCGAGCGTCAGCTGGTAAAGATTCTAAGTGGGCCTGAGCGCCTTTAATACGCCTTACAAAAGCTTCATATGATTCACCCGAGTCTACTGGCAGACCAAAAAACCAACGTATCACATACCAAGTGGTAGTCAGACCAATGTAGTGTCGCCCCACCAGCCAAAGTGGTCTATCCAATTCCTCAAAGGCCGGATGAGTATCGGGAATAATGTTACAAACCTGAGCTACTATCCGCGTGGTTTCAATCGCCCGCAGATGTGTACTACTAATAAAATGGGTCGGGACCAAAGTGGCAATTTTGGGTGCTACTTCTCTAGCTTGCCTTTCACCCATCTCATTTAGAGGAGTATTGCTATGTTGATGCCGCCGAGCAATATTGCCATTGGTCTGGCCGTGTCGAAGAAAAAATACCTCCATAATTATTCAGCAAAATGTGCATGGTCATTAAAGGTTAAAAGCGACCATACCTTAGTATCTTCTTCGTAGGTCAACACAGTAATGCCCGTGTTGATTGTCTGCATATAGCGTCCAGCATAAAATATTTCCGACGGAGAACGATTTGGTTCGTGTTGGCTTAAAACCAGCCCGACCAAAGTGCGCATAATAGTACCATGAGTCACTACTAAAATAGTCTCGCCATCTGCTTCAGTTAATGCTTCTAAAGCCTTCCTGGCACGAGCTATTAATTCAGTAAAAGTTTCTTCATCCTCATAACGAAAATTATCCTTATCGACTGCTGAATCTCTTTTTTGCATATATTCATATACAGCATTGCCTGGAATTTTTTCTTGTCTAACTCCAACTGTACAAGATGGGTTTTGGACTTCAATAAATAAATCAGATGGTAAAAAATTTAGCCCTAACCGTTTACTAATTACTTCGGCTGTCTGCTGGGCCCTTGTAAACGAACTGCAAAAAGCTAATCCGAAAGTGTTCTTTTTCAATCTTTCAGCTAACTTTTCTGCCTGAATGAAGCCTCGAGGAGACAATCCATCTGTTGAATCTTGCCAAATTTTACTTATATTAGCGATAGTTTCTCCATGTCTAACTAAAAATATTTTTTTCATACAGCAGTCAATTCAATCACGGCGATTTCAAGTGGTAATTGCGAGAGTGGTGAGTGATTGACTGCTTCAGTGGCCGAGAGTAGGCGCAAGAGTAATTGAGAGTTAATCGAAGAAGTCTTTTCTCCAGCGAGTGATTTAATTAAAATTTGCGCTCCTTCACCAAAGGCGGCCAGGATTTCTTCGGATTGGCTTGGCTGGTGACGAAGTAACATCACCGCTCTAATATGCTCCAGTAGTAGTCTAGCAAAAAGTTTCATTTCGACATGAGCCGAAACAGCCTCTTTAATAGCTATGAGTCCGGCTTCAGTATTTTTTTCTTGAAGCGCTTTTAATAAGTTGATAATAATTTCACTTTTTGGCGCACCGATAATCTCCGCTACTTCGTCTGCTTTGCCAATAATATCTCCTGAAGCCAGCATTACTTTCTGGGTCACTCCCAAGGCATCACGGAAAGATCCATCGGCGGCAATAGCGATTAGATCAGCTGCGGCTGGTGAAATTGTAAAACCTTCTTGCTTGGCGATGTCAGTTACTGTTTCTGCCAATACAGCTCGTGATGGACTACGAAAACGGAAAACCTGGCACCGTGATAAAATAGTATCTAAAAGCTTTTCTTCTTCAGTCGTAGCCAAGATAAATACCACATGAGCTGGTGGCTCCTCCAATGTTTTTAGAAGAGCGTTAAAGGCTTCTTTAGTAAGCATGTGCACCTCATCAACAATATAAACTTTATATTTTGATTCGTAAGGTACGGTATGGACAGCTTCTTTTAGTTCGCGAATATCATCAATCCCTCGGTTACTAGCCGCGTCGATTTCATAGAGGTCTACGCTACTAGTACCAATTTCTTTAGCAAAAATACGCGCTAGGGTCGTCTTTCCTGTACCGCGTGACCCAGAAAAAAGTAGGGCGTGCGGAATCGCACCTTTTTTAATAGCTCCTTTGAGAACTTTAATAATATGTTCCTGGTCTCTCACTTCCGCAAAAGTTTGCGGTCGATATTTTCGATATAATGCTCCGTGTTCACTCATAGGCGTTAGTATAGCAAATTATTCTAAGGACACCGATTCTGTTACAAAAAGACGTAATTTTTCCATATCAGAGCGTAGGTCTTCACTCCCCAAAACCACGTAACCGAGGGTTCTTTTGCCAGCGGGAAAAGTCTCCTCATAGAGCGCCACCAAGGTCCGCTTAGCCGCCTCAGTATAGCCGTGCTTGCCGCCGCGGTAATTGGTTTCTAGGACCGGGCTGTTATTTGTCCAGCCGACATAAGGGCCAGCTCTCTTGCTGAGTTGAGTTATATCAAAAATATGTGGCTCGATCTTGTATAAGTAACTTGAAACAGTAGCTAGGTCGCGCGCGGAAGCGACATTTCTGGCTGATAGTCCAGAGGTATCATTAAGGACCATGTTTTTGGCGCCCGCCTTCGCGACTAACTCATTCATATCTTCTACCAGCTCTCCCTCCGATAGACGCGCCAAAGCCGTGGCCGCATCATTGGAAGATTCCAAAAGCAGCGGGAAGAGTAGCTCGTGCGAGGTGTAGTGTTGGCCCACGCTTAGTCGCCCAGACCGTCCATCCTCGGCAATGTCTGAATAAATTATAGTTGCCTCTTTATCCTTAGGTAATTTTTCGACAGACGCAACCGCGGTAATAAGTTTTGTCACGGAGGCAATCGGCAGGACCATCTCGTCGTTATAAGCAGAGATTATCTCTCCGGTCTCAACATCAAAAATGGCGTAAGCGGAAACATTTAGTGACAGTGGCTCGGTCGTAGCCACTAATTTGGTCGGCTGGTATGGCACTACTACCAACTTCGGACTAGCGGCGGCTTGGTAGGTAACCGAAACAATCAAAACTGTTAAAGAAAAAACTATGTAACCAATGGCTCGCTTCATATGGCTATATTTTAGCTTATTTTGGACATGAAATGGTTAGGACGACACAAAAGCCGGGGACAAGCTTTGCTTGTCCCCGGCTTTTGTTGTTTAAACAACTTACTTCTTTACTACCTTCTTAGTCACTTTCTTAGCGTCCACTACAGCCTTCTTCACGGGCTTCTTTGGGTTAGCGGTCTTTAATAGTCCTTGCCAATGCTCTTTCATCTCCTTTTTGAAATCTGAAAGCTCATTCTTTGATGCACTTTTTGCTGTGAGATAAGTCGCTGCTACCGTATTAATTAATTGCTCATATTCCTCCTGTGACATATCCTTAGCTTTCTCAATTCCCTCGAGCACTTCAGCCTTAGCCTTTAGTGCCCAGCTCTTTACTGCCTTACGGTTACTAGCAGCATTCTTGCTACCGTAAAGGAAAAATCCCCCAGCCGCAGCAGCTACAGCGGCAGTAATACCTAGTCCTAGACCAATTGCTTGCTTATTCGTTATCCCCGCTTTCTTCGTTGCTATCTTCTTTGTTGCCATATGATTTATTATTATTTATAATTCTTCGCTTCCGTTTTGGAGCAGTAGGGCTATTAGCTCCACCAAAGAACATACCAATGAGACGAGAAACGATACCGCCTTCAACAATTACTGCTCGTATTTGGGCTAAATCCTCTGCCAATATTTCACTTCCCTCTTCTACTTTCGTCAAAATCGCTCGAATAGACTGCATGATTTTAATCAGTTGGTAGAGCACAAAGCATACCAAAATACAAAAACAAACCGTCGCTAAACTGGCAATGAAGAAAAATATATTGGCTTGTAAAATCTCGTTCATCTTATATTAGTTTAACAAGTATTTAAGCGATACCTAAAAACATTGGTGGACAACTCTAACTCGACGACCGATTTAGACCAGCATTTTGTAGTTCAGACAAAAATTCTTGCACCACTTTCTCTACTCCATTTGCTGTTTCCTGATTCATCAGTTTCAACCGTAACTCATTAGCCCCATGAAAGTCTTTGACGTAAGCTTTGTAATGCTTTTTCATAATGGCAAAGTTTTTAAATGACAGCAATTCTTCAAAAAGTTTAGTATGCTCAACCATTACTCGTAGACGCTCTACTAATGGCAAAGTATCAACCGTAAGAGTAGGATGAAAGAGCCAAGGATTACCAAAAATTGCTCGTCCGAGCATAACCCCATCAGCCCCAGATTGCTCGCTTTTTAATTTAGCATCACCCAAAGAGAGAGCATCCCCGTTACCAATAATTCTGGTTCGATTTATGTCATTACCTTGTAGTTCGTTACGAATTAGAACCGCGTGCTTTACTTTCTCCCAATTAGCTGGCACCTTACTCATTTCCTTGCGTGTCCGAGCATGCACAGTGATAGCGGCTGGATTTGTTGCTAATAATTTCGGTAGCCATTCTTCGAGTTGGTCTCGGTTGTAGCCAATGCGAGTTTTGACCGAGACAGGAATACCACCCTCCTCATCAGACTTAGCTCCTCTTTTCGCCGCTAAAATAATTTTTTGTGCCAACTCCGGGGTTTTTATCATTGCTGAGCCACAACCCTGTTTTTCTATCGACTTATCTGGACAACCCATATTTATATCCACTCCATCAAAGCCCATTTCTAAACACAGCTGAGAGGCTCGCTCCATATGATCTTCATTACTAGAAAAAAGTTGCGCCACAATCGGTCTTTCCTCCTCTGCATACATCAAGTCGGCCAATAATTTCTTCTTCCCTTCCGGTGTTGCACGGATTAGACCATCGGCCGAAACAAACTCCGTCCACATCACATCCGGACCGCCGACCGTCTCATCACTTCGTACATGTGAGCTATACTTAGCAATCATCCGCCGAAATGGCGCATCCGTCACATCCGCCATGGGAGCAAGGACGAAAAAAGGCATTGGTAGTTTTTGCCAAAATGACATAGTTTGAATTTGTATCACACTTTTAAGAAAGACTAAAGCCTACTCCACAGTGGTGGTAGAAATAGCTTCAGAAGAAGTCCCTTTAAACGAGGGCTCAATTAGTTCTTCCTCATTTACAAAAACTTTTGTCCCAAAACGCAGATCAATGTATTGAAAATTTCCCGGTTTAAGATGAGAAAACTCCTTTGACTGCCGGATAGTCTCTAAATACGAAAAGGTTTTGTTAGTGTCCCTTGTCAAAGTAGCTTTAATTTCACCACCAGAGGCTAAAGTATAAAAAACATCACGTACCGCATCAATCTCAACCTTATCTATATACCACCCCGTTTCGGCTAGTGAATTCAAAAAAAATCTAGTTGCTTTGTAATCGTCTTCTGTAAATGGTCTAGTTTCCTTTTTTGGATTTAATCCTAAATAGTAGTAACGCACGAAACTCCCTCCCGCCAAATTTGGTGCCGAGCCAAAGGCATAACCGGTTTCATCTAAAAACAAGCAATCTGCATCCTCATACTCAGCATCACACCAAAGAGCTTCAGGTACGTATTCATCATAGGCTATCTTAAGAGTCTTATTATCCACCAAGGTAACCGATACATCTTTTATTCTATCAATGTTTTCTAATGCCAGAAGCGCATTTGCCTCTGGATAAGAATACGCAAAACGTCGTGGAATCAAACCAAGATAAGTACCCTCCAAAACTGATTCAATTGTCTTAGTTATAATCGCTGAATCAATCGTCTTTCCACCTGATACCTCAACTGTCGCAATCGTAAAAGTATTAAGGCGAGATAAGTACCAAACTGAGGTTAAAACCAAACCAATCACAGTAAACAAAGCTAGACCAAACAAAAATTGCTTGACCAATAAAATGGCGGCTGGATTTAGGGGTTTGCGTCGTTTACTGGGACGAGACTTCATGTGCCAGTATGGTAACACGCACTACTTTAGTACAACAACTGACTAAAAGACAATTAGGAAATAACCTCCTTACCCATAAATGGTCGCAGTACTTCCGGAATCACGATTGAACCATCAGCTTGTTGGAAGTTTTCTAGCAAAGACACCAAAATACGAGGAGTTGGGATGGCCGTACAGTTTAATGAATGGGCGTAACGCATCTTTCCTTCATCATCGCGGTAGCGAATATTGAAGCGGCGAGTTTGGAAGTCGTGGAAATATGAAGCTGAACTAATCTCACGATAGGTCTTTTCCCCCGGTACCCACAGCTCAATATCATATTTCTTTACTTGACCCTGACCCAAATCACCACCACAATTTAACACCGTGCGGTATGGGATACCGAGTGATTCGATAAACTCTTCCGTATTACTATTTATCCATTCATGCCAGCGGACACTTTCTTCGTGTGAAGCTTCACACAGTAACACTTGCTCTAGCTTGAAAAATTCATGGACTCGAATCAAACCTTTGGTATCCTTACCATGACTACCTGCTTCCCTTCGATAGCAAGGTGAAAAAGCCAAAAACTTCATCGGTAGCTCTGCTTTATCTATCACCTCATCACTGTATAGTCCCATTATGGAAACTTCACTGGTACCGATTAGGTAATCCTCATCTTGAGTTTTATAAACATCTTCTGCATCATTTGGCAGGTGGCCAGTACCATATAAATTACTCTTACGAACTATGGCCGGGACCAAAAGCGGTTCAAAACCCTTAGCTAAGAAAAATTGATTAGCGTAGTTCCAAATCGCCCAAGAGAGGCGGGCACCGTCACCACGCAAATAATAGCCACGAAAACCATGCACTTTCACTCCACGTTCGAAGTCAGCCATCTTGTGCTTAGTCATAAGGGCGACGTGATCCTGAGACGGAAAAGAGAACTGGGTTTGTTCACCCCAGAGTTTGACCTCCATGTTATCTGCGTCACTGGTTCCGTCTGGTACCGACATGTCTGGCACGTTAGGGACCTGCAACATCAACTTCTGCCACTCTTCCATGATTGTCCGAAGTGCTTCCTCATCTTTTTGTATCTCAACTTTAAGGGCCTGCATTTCAATTATTAACTGCTCGCGCATAGCGCCATCACTACCAGCACTGGCAATATTGACCGATACTCGGTTTTGCTCGGCCTTCTTAGTTTCAAGCAAGGTCATGCGTTCTCGCCTCTGGTCGTCAACAACCAGAAGTCTATCGATATCGACCAGGATCTTTTTCTTCACGGCCGCCAGCTTCACAATTTCGGCATTTTCTCTAATGAATTTAATATCTAACATACAAAAACAATTCCATTAATTACGTAAAATTGATTATAGCGTACTTACCCAAAAAAGTAGACATAAAAAACCCGCCATGGTGGTGGCGGGTCTTGGTGGTGGCCATGTTGGCCGAAAGGATAGCTGACAGCTACCAGCGAATATCGGCTTTTCATGCCGCCACCATGTTCTGGTCGGTGTTCTCCAGAAATTCAGCCCTACGGCGCATGATTTCACTCGACATCTTATAGTCAAGTACCATGAGAACGGCGGGTGCCTTATCGAGACCTTTCGTTCCTTCAGTCCGAGCCAGTTCAACCGCACCATAACGCCGGTACAACCCGACGTGGTTAGGATTGACCATCATCACTGCGACGCTGACGTCGTTGGTGAGCGACCACTCAGTTACCGCGGAGGCCAGCAATTGCTTGCCGACCAGCTTGCCTTGCAAATTGGGAATGACGGCAAACTTGCCGAAATAACCAATTCGTCCACCATACTTCTCACGAAGGACTCGCATCTCCTTCGGAAATACCAGATCAGTAGGCAAGGCCTCGTTGTCCCTGGAACACATGAGCGTTCCGGTGGGCACACCGGAACGTGTCACCATAAGTACATCACTTTGAAGTTTCCGCTTCTCAGCGAAGTAAGCACGGAGTGCGCCTACTATTCCAAGTGGATGATAATACCCCAACTTGGCGTACGCAACGAAAACAATCGTCGCGCAAACTATATGTTGTAGAACAATCATGGTTCTCTCCAGTGGACCTACTAAATGTGGGGGATAACCTCCCCGCACGGTCCGATAAATGCTTGGAGGTCCCGGAGGAGCAAACTAGAGGTAGTCTATCATATATTTGACAAAAAGTCAATGTAGTGCCGAGTGGTGTATAATAATCTACATATGGACAGCAAATATCCAATCGAATCTATCCCTCTCTTAGAATTTCCTCCCCTTCTGCACGAAATCCCCGACCCACCAAAAAATCTTTGGTACCAAGGTAATCTTCCCCCGGAAGAATTAAAGTTACTGGCTGTGGTCGGCTCAAGGAAATACACCAGCTACGCCAAACAAGTAATTGATTATTTATTTACCGGCCTCCGCGGTTACCCAATAGCTATCATTTCGGGTCTGGCACTTGGGGTAGATGGTCTTGCTCATGAAGCGGCTATAAAAAATAACTTGTATACCTTGGCTATACCAGGTAGTGGACTAGACCCAAGCGTGCTTTATCCTAGCTGTCACCGCCAATTAGCCGAAGATATTTTAAAACATGGTGGTGGCTTGTTATCAGAATATTCACCCGAAACCACGGCTGCCCCATGGACCTTTCCACAACGCAACCGCATAATGGCCGGACTAACCCACGCCACCTTACTCATTGAAGCCGGGGCAAAATCCGGTACCCTTATCACAGCTCGCCTAGCTGTAGACTACAACCGCGAACTTTTGGCTGTCCCAGGCAACATCTTTTCTAGTAATTCATACGGTACACACCAATTCATAAAACTCGGTGCTACCGTAATAACCGAGCCGGAAGACATAATCATAGCCCTTGGTTTAGAGCCAGAAAGTTCGGCCGTAAAAACTCGCTCCGTACTTTCATTAACTGAAGAAAAGGTTATCAATCTACTCAACGAACCAAGAGATAAAGATGACCTTATCCGTGCCCTCTCTCTACCACCCGGAGAAGCAAATATTTTGCTTATGCAGATGGAAATGAAAGGTTATATTGCTTATAACTCTCCCCTCTATTATAACCTCATATAATAAGGTTATACTGCAAAACTATTTGACAGATGACCTCAATCCTAGTATTTGTTACAGGACTTCATTCTTATGAGCGCATACACTTTAGTTATAGTTGAGTCCCCAGCCAAAGCTAAGACCATCGAAAAATACCTCGGTAGTGATTACCGTGTCCTGTCCTCAATTGGCCACGTCCGTGACTTACCAAAGAGTAATAATGACGCGGTTGATATTGAGGCTGGCTTTGTTCCACGCTATATTATTTCACCCGGGAAAGACAAAGTTATTGCTGGACTAAAAAGTGCCGCCAGGAAAGCTAAAGAAGTATTGTTGGCTTCCGACCCCGACCGCGAGGGTGAAGCGATTGCTTGGCATATTGCCGAGCTAGTAAAAGATGATAACCCCAACCTCAAACGAGTGGCTTTCAATGAAATTACCGAAGCGGCGGTAAAAGACGCCATAGCTCACCCACGTGATCTGGATATTAACCTCAAAGAAGCCCAAGAGGCTAGACGCGTGCTTGATCGTTTGGTGGGTTACGACCTATCTGGTTTGATTTGGAAAAAAGTCCGCTACGGTCTTTCGGCCGGTCGTGTACAATCACCAGCTTTGCGTATCTTGATGGAACGCGAACGCGAAATTCGAGCTTTTATACCGGAAGATTTTTATACACTGACGGCCAACACCAAGGCTGGCAAAATGCAGATACCATTTATCTGTACCACGGAGCCGACCGAAAAAGCGGAAGCGGAAAGAATTAAGAAAGTTGGGGAAGCTAATGATTGGCAGATTACTGATCTTAAAGAAAACGAAGCCAAACGTTCACCCCGTCCACCATTCACCACTTCCACTCTCCAGCAAGTAGCCTCAACTAGGCTTGGTTTTTCTCCTTCTCGCACTATGGGTGCCGCCCAGAAATTATACGAAGCCGGCTTCATCACCTATATGCGTACAGACAGTACGACTATTAGTGCTATAGCACAGAAGCAAATCATCGCTCTAGTAAATAATGACTTCGGAAAAGATTACGTCGCTCCCCGACAATACAAAACAAAGAGTAAATCCGCTCAGGAAGCGCACGAAGCGATTAGACCAACCAACTTTGTCAAGCGTGGTGCCGGTGGTACCGCCGACCAAAAAGCCCTCTATGAACTAATTTGGCGACGAGCAGTAGCTTCGCAAATGGCTGATGCGGTAATGAAGCGAGCCAAGCTAATTGCTAACATTACTAACTCCAATGAAACTATCCCGGACTTTGCCATTAATGGTTCACGTGTCCTTTTCCCTGGTTGGCTAGCGGTGGATATCATGGCTCGTGGTGAAGATACTGAAGTACCAAAGTTAGCTATTGGTGACACCCTTGCACTTTCTAGTGTAGATATCGAGGCTAAACAAACACAACCACCTAATCGATATAGTGAAGCTGGCTTGATTAAAGAACTAGAAAAACGCGGTATCGGCCGACCATCTACTTACGCCTCAATCATGAAGACTATTATTGATCGTGGCTACGTGATTAAAGAAGGACGTACGCTTATCCCAACCGATACTGGAGATGTTGTTTCTTCATTTTTAGAACAACATTTTAATAATTATATTAGTGATACTTTTACCAGTGAAATGGAAGACGAACTGGATGAAATTGCTGACGGTAAAAGGACTTACGTAAAGACTTTGACTGACTTTTACTTCCCTTTCCATAAAGCTATCGAGGCCAAAGCTGACATTGAAAAACTAACAAATCTTGGTGCTGGACCAAAACAATTTCCTTGTCCACTATGTCAAGCCGGAATGATTATTAAGCTTGGGCGGTCTGGTACTTTTCTGTCCTGCGAAAGATTCCCTGATTGTAATGGATCGCGCCTCATAGACGGTAGTGAGCTTAAGCCTGAAGCCCCACTTGGTCTGCATCCTGATAAAAATGAACCAATTTACTTGCTTAACGGCAAGTTTGGCCCCTACGTGCAACTAGGAGAAACGCCTGAGAAAAAGAAGGGTAAGAAACAACCTTCACCCAAGCGAGCTGGTCTACCAGCCGGCGTAAAACCAGAAGATGTTACCTTGACTGATGCAATTAAGTATTTAACTTTGCCACGTGAACTTGGGCTTCACGAAACTACCAATGAACCAATTATGGCAAATACCGGACAATACGGTCCTTACCTGGCTCACGCTGGTGATTTTCGTTCACTAAAAGGAAGTGACGACCCATACACTATCACTTACGAAAGAGCCCTTGAAATTTACAAAGAAGCTAAACAAACACGTAAAGGTGAAAAACTTCTAAAGGAACTCGGGGTAAATCCAACCACCAAAAAACTAATAAATGTTTTTGAATCAAAATCCGGGCGTTATCTCAAAAAAGGCTTCAAACGTATTAGTATTCCTGATGAAGTTGCGACCCCAGATATCACTCTTGAAGTGGCGATAGAATTACTAAAACGCGGTTAGTGTACTTGTCTTTAGTCTCGGTTGTGCCTACAATTAAGAAATGGAAGTAAATGACATAATTGTCCAACTCAACAGTCCAACTGAGACTGACAAAGCGCTTGTTAAAGAGGCCTATGATTTTGCTGCGAAGGCTCATGCTAACCACACTCGTTACTCTGGAGAACCCTATCTTAATCACCTAACCGCTGTTGGTAAAAAATTAGCCGAGATGGGTATGGGAGCCCGTACCATCGCAGCCGGACTACTTCACGATACTATTGAAGACACCGAAGCAACCCCTGAAGATATAAAGGAAAAATTTGGTGAAGAAATTTTGTTTTTAGTTGAGGGTGTAACAAAGTTAAGTTCTGTCCGGTATTACGGAAGCGATCGGCATAATGAGAGTTTGCGTAAACTCTTCGTTGCGACTAGCCAAGACATACGAGTCTTAATCATCAAACTAGCCGATCGTCTACACAACATGCAGACACTACAATTTGTACCCGCCGAAAAACAACTACGCATCGCACGCGAAACTTTAGAAGTATATGTACCAGTGGCCCACCGCCTGGGGATGGGTAAAATTCGCAAGGAACTGGAAGATCTAGCCTTTCCTTACGTCTACCCCAAAGAATATAATCACGTATTTAAACTACTACAAAGTCGGGCCGGTAAATCAAACGAACTATTGGAAAGAGAACGCAAAGTTCTTCAAAAGAGATTAGCTGAAATTGGCCTACTTGACTTTAATACATCTTACCGAGTCAAAGGATTGTACAGTCTTTACCATAAATTAAAACGCAAGGAATGGGATATAAATGCTGTCTACGACCTCTTGGCGATGCGTGTAATAGTACCAACAGTTGAGGACTGTTACCGAGCTCTAGGCATCATCCACAAACTCTGGCGACCTCTGCCTGGTCGAGTAAAAGACTATATTGCCTTCCCAAAACCTAATGGCTATCAATCACTCCATACCACCGTCGCCACCCCAAACGGAGTAATTTTAGAGATTCAAATCCGCACCAGAAAAATGCACCATGAATCTGAGTTTGGTATTGCTTCCCATATCACTTACAAAGAGCCAATAGTATCCGGTGAAGAAGTTGACAGGCCGTCACGTTTTGCCAGTCTGATACCAGCTTTATTTAAACCATTTACTAGGAGAAATAACAGCAGTAATGATTTAAAGAAAGTAACCAAGAGCCCACATCGAGATAAAATACCTCGCTGGATATCACAAATTGCCAATGTACATAATGAAGAAAAAACTTCCACGGCAGAATTTGTTGAAGACATGCAGAAAGATTTTTTCAGTAACCGAATCTTTGTTTTTACTCCGGTTGGTGATGTGGTGGATTTACCGGTTGGTGCCACTCCTATAGATTTTGCCTACGCCATTCATTCTGAAGTTGGCGATCACACTTCTGGTGCAATGGTAAACCGTAAGCTAGTACAACTAGACACCGAACTATGTAATGGCGACATCGTAGAAATCGAAACTCGAAAATCTTCTCACCCTACCAAAAAATGGTTACCCATCGCAAAAACATCTCTCGCTCGTCGGAAAATAAGGTCTTCGGTAGAAAAAGAAACTCACCCTTAGACAGAAAAGTGTCGGATGGTATAGATGTCACTATCATCTTCATCATTAGTAGAAGTAGCAGGAGTTGATTGCTCTATTTCTTCTGCAGACTCGATAGCTACTAACTCCGACACTAATTCATTGTTTTCTAAACTACTTCGATCTAATTCTTCCGGTAGAGTAATTGACTCCCCCACTCCTTCACTTAAAATAGCTGGCTCTACCGCTGAGGCAACTTCCTCACTAATATCCACCACCAGTTGTGGTTCTGTCACCAAATAATTCGGGTTAATTTCTGACAGGTTCTCTGGTCTAGTTTCTTCAAAATATGGTGAAACTTGATTGACTGTCTCGGGAGCAAGCAAAGCTTCATCGGTAGCACTCATGATAGTGTCATATTTCTCTTCCTCGGTGTGACTATCTTCTTCATTTGTAACAACTTCATCAGTTGTGAGTGTTTCATTGGGCAGAGAACTATATTGTAGTGGGGTATTAGTAACCAAAGCTTCTAGCTGAACATTTTGCTCTATTTTTGATGTAGGTGTCTCAGTTTCCATTCTCAGGAGCATTGACTCAAGATCTTCCACGGTGAAATAATCTATAGTAAGCCGACCACCATAATCAGTTTTTTGAATTTGCACTCTGGTTCCAAGTGTCTCCATAAACTTCTTCTCCATCTCGATTAAATCAGCGCCGATATCATAAGGATTAGTTTTCCTTACTTTTTCGGTAGCAATTTTGCGCACAATTCTCTCCACTTCACGCACCGATATTTTCTTTAACAAAATCTCCCGAAAGACCACATCTTGTTCTTCTGGTCTATCATTTAGCATCAAAAGTGTCCTGGCATGCCCTTCGGATATTTCTGCCAGTCGCAGAGATTTAAGCATATAATCAGGTAGACCTAGTAGACGGATAGAGTTAGAAACATATTCACGACTACGTCCGACTTTTTTAGCGACTTGACTATGGGATAACCCAAACACATCAGACAACTGTCGAAAGGCTAAGGCTCGATCGACTGAATTTAAATCTTCCCGCTGTAGGTTTTCAATAATCGCCAACTCAAGCTTCTCTTGTTCGCTGTCTTCACCCTCACGAATGATAACCGGAACCTGACTAAGACCAGCTAGCTTACTGGCTCGCAAGCGTCTTTCACCCGCAATCAACTCATACTCAGTATAGAAAGTTCCATCCTCACGCTGTATCTCATTGCGTGTGACAGTAAGTGGTTGCAAGATGCCATACATCCTGACTGAGTCGGCTAGTTCACGCAATTTTTGTTCATCAAACTCACGCCGTGGTTGAAACGGATTAGGTACTATTTTTTCTACCTCCACCCAGTAAATTGAATCTCCTTGAAAAGCCATAAAATAAATATGAATTACCCAAAAACAGGTCTTTAACCTGTTCAATCTTAATATTCTAACACAACTCAAAACTTGCCTGTTTATAACTTGGTGGTTTTCTGCTAGACTGATGCACATTGCCTCGGTGGCGGAATTGGTATACGCGCACGACTCAAAATCGTGTATCGCAAGGTGTGAGGGTTCGACCCCCTCCCGAGGCACCATTACATAAGAACTCAGCTTTTAGCTGGGTTTTTGTGTAATGGTCTATGTTATATAAATTTCAGAGTTTTCTCAGCATTTGCTAGAATGGCCACATGTTTGTTATTGAGATAATTCCCCTTATCCGCGGGACAAAAATTAATACCCTCTCCTACTACAGCAGTACTGATTATGCGGTAGGCACTTTTCTTGATATCATGATACGAAATAAACGCCAAAGAGCTGTCGTGACAGCAACCTTTGCCGTTTCTGAATCAAAAACCGAACTAAAGAACGCTGCCTTTACCTTACAAAAACTTTTACCCCAAAGTCAGATTTCATCAGTCCCGGAACATATACACGAGACAGCAAAAAAACTGACCAGGATATACCCTTGCGGTGTGGGTGCTATTCTTTTCCAGCTACTACCGCCAGAAGTACGCGATGGGCGATACCAGTACCCAAAAATATCGACATTGATTCAAAATGAAGAGTCTATACCTAAAATCTTAACTGCTCCAAAAAGTGACCGTTTTGTCGTTTACCGTAGTCATATTCGCAGTGTCCTAGCCAGACGTGGTTCAGTAATGTTTATTGCCCCAACCAGCGCTGATGTAGCCATGGCAGTCAAACAATTATCCCAAGGGATTGAAGATAGAATTGTTACTTTTTCTCCCAACCAAACACCTAAAGAGAGGATGAGAGCCTTCGTTGCTTTTGAAGATACTAGTTTGGCTAAAATAATTATCACTACACCTAGTCACGCCTATCTAGATAGAGTAGATCTTCTTTCTGTCATCATAGAAAACGAGGCTAGTGACTTTTATCGTAGCCGTGTCCGTCCTTATTTAGATCACCGTACCGCTCTAATTATCCATGCCAAAACTACTGGCCGTAGTATTTTACTTGGCGATGTCCTGCCTAGACCAGAAACGGAACACAAAAGACGAGCCGAGTACTATAGTACCGAAGGCGAGGAAACCAAGCGAATCGCTTTTTCCTCACCACTAACAATTGTCGAACAAAAAGATAAACCCACCCCCGAAAATCCTTTCACTTTATTTTCCAAGGAATTGAAACAAAGAATTACGGCTATCTTAAGTAGTCGCGGTAGAGTTTTTCTCTATGGCGCTAGACGCGGTATTTCTCCAGTAGTAACTTGTATTGATTGTGGACATATTTTTCGTTGCCCAGACTCAGGCACACCTTATTCTTTGATTCGCACTATAAAGGGCGGTAAAGAGGAGCGGTGGTTTGTTTCTGGTACTTCCGGCAAACGTTTACGGGCCGTTGATACCTGCCCTGATTGTGGTTCCTGGCGACTACGTGAACGAGGGATTGGAATTCAATCAGTTTATGATGACTGCCTAAAATGTTTCCCTAAACAAAAAGTCCTACTCTTTGATCATCTTACCGCCAGCACTAACAAACGAGCTACGGATATAATTTCTGACTTTTACGCTGACCGTAGCACTATTCTCATTGGCACGGGAATAGCTTTACCCTACCTAGCCCACCAAGGAGTAGACCTTAGCGCTGTAATATCACTTGATGCTACCAGGGCGAACCCTACCTGGCGAGCCGATGAAAACGTACTCCGACTACTTCTGCAACTGCGAGAATTTTCCCACAAAGAAGTGTTAGTCCAAACTAGGACTTCGACCGATAGTCTGCTTGAATGCGCTAGTACTGGCTTGATAGAAAGTTTTTATACGGAAGAATTATCACTCCGAGAAACCTTAAAATACCCTCCTTTTGCTACTTTTATTTTACTTAGCTGGCAAGGTGACATTGCCACCGTAGGAAAAATCGAGGTGGAAATAAAAAAACGTATCGGTGAGTTTGTTGCTAGTTTCTATAATAATCCCATGTCTAATGACAAAAAAACTCTACGTCATGCCCTATTTAGAATACCCCCCAAAGACACTACTTACACGACCTTAATAGAAATAATTAGGACTTTCCCGCCGTACATAAAAATAGAAGTCGACCCAAACCGAATTGTATAATTAGTTCATTTGTGTTAATTTTCACTTAATAATCAAACCCTCATATGCCAAAATTAGTACCAGAAAACCACCCCGTCCTACATACCATGGCCGATGAAATTACTTCGGAAGAATTAAAGGACGGCACGGCTAAGAAAATTATTAAAGATTTACGCGAGGCGATTAAGACCTACAAAGTCGATGGTTTTACAGCCGTAGCTATTGCCGCTCCACAAATTGGTGTCAGTAAGAGAATTTTTATTATTGAAGACCAAAGTAACGATGAAGATAGATTGCCAACTATTATCGCTATCAACCCCCACTTTACCAAAGTTTCAAAAAAAACCCGAGTAGCCGGTGAAGGTTGTTTGTCTATACCTGACCGCTACGGACTAGTCCGTCGTTCAACTAATGTGACCATAGAAGCCACCGATGAAAACGGCAAACATTATACTCGTGGTGCTGGCGGTCTATTGGCTCAAATTATGCAACATGAGCTCGACCACCTTGATGGCATACTGTTTACTGATCGTGCTGAGAAGATTTGGACCAAAGACGAACTAGCTGAACAAAAAGATAACCACCCTTCACTCGCATGAAGTTTGCCTTCTTCGGGACTCCAGACCTAGCTGTTAATGCGCTGTTGGAATTAGAAACTTTTGGTTTAGTACCGAGCCTAGTAGTCACAACACCCGATGCACCCGTCGGGCGTAAGCAAATCGTCACTACCCCGCCAACTAAAGTTTGGGCTACGAAGCGAAGCATCCCCGTCTTTCAGCCTAATAGCCTCAAAAATCAAGACGACCTGACTCCACTCACTAATGAGAAATGGGATTTTTTTGTAGTGTTTGCCTACGGCAAGATAATGCCGGAGTGGCTTCTAAATATTCCTAAATACGGCACTTTAAATGCTCATCCGTCTCTACTACCCAAGTTACGTGGTGCCAGTCCAATTCGTAGCACTCTCCTTCACGACTTAACTGCTTGTGGCGTTACGATTATTCAAATGGATTCAGAGATGGATCATGGGGCCATCCTCTATCAGCAACCAGTCACCCTAGCTGAACCAATCCCTGGCGAAGAGCTAGATAAGACATTGAGTCTTATCTGTGGTAACCTACTCGCCCACGTCATGCAAGAATTACCTAAGGGCAATATAACGGTGGTCCCTCAAGACCATACCCAAGCGACCTACTGTTCCAAAATTACTAAGGAAATGAGCGAACTTAAACTTGACCCGAAGAATCTCCCGATTGGAATCGAAGCCCGAGAAGCAATGCAAAAAATTATGGCTTTTTCTGGCTGGCCCGAAACATTTTTCATCCACGAAGGTAAACGCATCAAAATAAAATCCACTCATATTGATAAAGACACAAACCAACTCCATCTAGACCGCATCGTCCCCGAAGGAAAAAACGAAATGGATTTTTCTACCTACTTTGGGAAATTATAGGTCAACAAAAAATAAATTAATCAAACACCGCCATTCTAAGGTGGCGGTGTTTGTGTTATTTTTCTATTACCTACTCTAGTCCCTAGTTAAAGTTTAAATCTACTGTTGGAGCAACAATCGGAGTATAAACTCCTTCCGGAAAACTAATGTTTCCATCCGGTGCTAATAGCAATACGGCCGGATCTGCTGGTGGATTAAAGCCAGGTATGGCATTCCAACTAAGATCATACATTCCAGTTGGTAGATTGTTATAGGTTTGAGCGACACCAGAATCACCCAACACAACAGGACCACTAAGTGTCCAAGAAGCGGCTGGATTATTTGAAGTGATGTTAATTGTACCAAAGGTTGGATTTACCCAGGAAATTTCTAGAAAACCTTCCCCTCCCTCCCCCGGTTCATATGAATATCCTCTTCCGTCATAGTAAACACCTCCTCCACCTCCTCCACCTCCTCCATATGAGCCCATTGTTCCTGCATAACAGTCGTACTCATAATATGCATTAGGACCTATACAATAGCCAACATCACCAGGAACTTGTAACCCAGGACTAAACCCTCCGATTCCACCTCCACCAGAAAAAGTACCCATCGGATCCGGACTACCATTTTCTCCAGCAATTCCAACAGGAATACCCCCTAGACCACCATTTGGAATGGTACCATCTTGTCCAGGCGCTAATGATACAAATGTGCCCATTATTGTATTGTTCGCATAACCCCCAATAGTAATTGGAATAACCGAACCAGGAACTACTATAAAAGATTGATTTTTTATAAAAGCGCCAGAACCACCGCCACCTCCTCCGTTATATTGACCTCCAACATGACCATAACCACCAGGGCCAGATCCAGTAACAAATATTTGTGTCACCCCATATGGTACCGTGAAGGAATAACTACCAGATGTAGGAAATTCTTGATAACCAGCTAAAGCAAATGGAGCCAGTACCAATAGCGCTAGAGCCGGGGTAAGATTAAATAAAAATTGAGGTAGTTTTTTTTCTTTCATATATAAATTTAATTCTTAAGTAGACTAATACTAACTCTAGATGTATCATCAGTTTTTTCAATCACCAAATTAATTTCTTCACCCCGTCGCATTGCGTATATTGCACTTAATGATTTAGTTTGATTCTTGTTTAGAATAATCCACAGTTTATCGTTTAGAAATTTTTCATATGTTTCGTAGTTTTCAGTCAATGTCTTAGTGGAATCAAAGCTTGCTGTAAGCTGAGTTAAGTCTCCATAGTTAATACTATACCCATTGGTTATCTTGGCATTAGTCTCCAAGAGTAATTCTTCCGGAAAACCCTCTGGCAGAGCTTCACCGGCACTGATTTTTTCTGGGCCAGTCTCAATAACTGAAGTCACTAGCTCTGGAACAACCGAAACTACTACATCATCAGGTTGCTCCGATGTTTGCATCTTACCAAGCATAGTAATCACAATACTGACCATGAATATGACGAGGACCACTACCGTAACAAAAAGCTTAGAGTCTACATTCTTGACTAGTGGCATAGTCATTTTTTCCCCTGCATCTTTATTGCTGGTATCTTGATTGTTGTCGATATTATTTTCGTCCATAGATGTTTTATTAATGAATTATATAGATATGATGTGACTGATATATAGAATAATTATATCACCCTGATTTACTTTGTATTGAAGTAATAAATTAGTTTTTGTGTTATACGTTCTATCTTTTTACTTTACGCCAAACCGCATCATCTCTTTAATCATTCTTCCTCCTCGACGAAGTAAGCTATTCT
>DYNY01000015.1:0-15880 GCA_020720815.1 Candidatus Elulimicrobium sp.
AAGAGTACATCACCAAGCTAGTGGCGGAAGTGGTGGCGGGGGAGGAAGAATCTAGCTAGGACTTTACGAAAATAGCGTATTTCCTTATTTCTGCTTAATTAACGTAACTAGGAACGGATAGTATATAGGAGTATAAATCCATTTTGACCAAGTGTTCCAGCGATTTGGTCTGGGAATGACCAAATCGGGAACTAAATTCGCAATAATCGCTACGCTCATTTGCTCATTTATCTCCCTTGGGGGTCGAATACAACTAAGCGTCTGCATAAGCAAAATATAGTCGAGACTATGTCTCTCGTTATTTCTGACTAATAGTTATACACAAATTAGTCAGAAACTAGCAAAAATCACTTGATAGTTTGTTAAACTTAATAGTAAAGTAATTATTATCCATTCACTTATTTACTCGTACTCGTATGAATACCCAAAAATTTATTATTGCCTCTACCGAATCATTACTAGCTGCGTTTTTAACAGTAGCCATTATCGCTATTGGGTTCTTCGTTGTAGAACCACAAGTCGGACAAGCTGTCACTAGTGGACCTTTCACTATCAAGACGACTATCACGGAAGAAATATCGTTCTTAGTTGGTGCTGCCAATGTCACTGCAGCTGGTAGTATCAATGGTATCACTGGTGGTACAGCTACTGGTTCAACTACTGTAGTAGTACGCACCAACAGTAGTGCTGGGTATTACATGACTTTAGCTTTCTTTAATAACGGTACAAGTGAGGCGATGAGGGGAGATAGTAGCTTGAGTACTTCGATACACGACTACCCAAGTACTGTGGGAGAGCCTACCTACACCTTCTCAACCGCTAGTACTTCTTCAGTGTTTGGGTACACTGTAAGTGCTAATGACACTGCGGACATTGATCCTTCTTTTCTACATGATGGGTCAGCTTGTAATACTGGCAGTAATGCAAACGCCACTAGTACCTACTGTTGGATGGAGCCAACGGTAGCGGGTTTTAGAATCATAGACAGAGGAACATCCGCTACTGGTGGGGCTACTAGTACTATCCATTTCCGAGTGTATGTACCAAACAACCCAAATCCAGGACTAGTAGCTGATGTGTACACCGCTACTGCCACCTTGACCGCGCTTAATAATTAGCGATAATGTAGTCACCCTTATGACTACAAAACCTTTTAGGAATGGCTTTTTAATAGCAACGCTTACTCTGATTCATTTAGTTGCTTTAAACGTTCTGATTGTCTATGCCCAAATTGATTCTGTGGATAATGGCGTGGCTAGTTCTTTAAGTGAGGCAACAACTACGGAGCTTTTTGCCACTTCTACCGTAGTAGAGCCAGCAATCACACCTATAATACAGCCTTGGTTTAGGGTAGAGAAATTGACCGGTGATAACCTGGCGGTGGGTGATTTGGTGGTCGGACCGGGTAAAGCTGAGATAGAAGTAAGACCAGGCCAGACAGTCGTTTTTGAAATATCAGTCGCTAACCGCATTAGTGATAATCGTACGTTTGAAATAACTGTGGAGGATATGGTGGGTTCAACTGATGGTAGTCAATCAGTCAAACTACTAGGAAATGAAAGAGGGCCTTATAGTTTGAAAGATTATATTAGTTTTCCGAGCAATAAATTTGAGCTTGATTTGGGAGACAGAGCCAGAATACCAGTTACTATTTCTATACCTAAAGATGCCGAACCAGGTGGTTTTTATGGTAGTGTGTTAATTTCTACGGTTCAGACCGAAGAGGTAAAAGACCCTACTACCACGGCTCGTTCCCCAATCATTGCTCGTATCGGGACGCTTTTTTTTGTAACTGTACCAGGAGAAGTGGAACGTTCTGGCGAAACTAAAGAACTATCTTTAGTTAATAAAAAATGGTGGTATGAGAGAGGACCAATCAATCTTTCTATTTTGTATGAAAATACTGGCTCAGTCCATCTTAATCCTTATGGCGAATTACATATCGAAAATCTTTTTGGTGAGGAAGTAGGATTTATTGAACTTGAGCCATGGTTTGCTCTACCTAAGTCACTTCGTTCGCGTGAAGTGACTTGGGATAGAGAATTACTTTTTGGTCGTTATAAAGCCACAGTTTTGATCAATCGTGGCTATGATGATATTGTCGATGAGCAGAGTGTAGTTTTCTGGGTATTGCCCTGGAAAATAGTGGGTGGGGTATTTTTGGTTTTGTTCATTATTATTTTCAGTATCCGATTTTTCTTCAGAACGTTTGAATTTAAACGTAAGTCCTAACGAGTATGTTTTTTCGGCTTTCGATTTCTGCGGGAATTAGCGCTGTATTTTTAACCAGCTTGATTTTCTTGTTTCTCAATGTGGTAGTAGCGGAGGTACGTAGTAGTCCAAGTTATAAGTTACAAAGCGATAGTATAAATTTTGCTGGGGGGCTATCCTCTTCGAGTAATTATTCGCTCGAGAGCACGGCTGGCGAAGTAGCAACTGGTGATAGTGATAGTGTCAGTTATAAATTACGCGCTGGCTACCAGCAGATGCAAGAAGTTTTTATTAGTATGACGGCTCCAAATCCGGTAGTGATGACACCAAATATCCTAGGTATTACTGGTGGTACAGCTAACGGCTCAACCAGCGTCTCTATACTGACTGATAGCCCTAGTGGTTATGAACTTACAATCATGGCTGAAAGTGCTCCAGCTATGCGTAAGGGAAGTGATTCACTGGCAGATTATGTACCAATATCCAATCCTGACCCAGATTTTTCTTTCTTAACTAATCCGACGACGGCTCACTTTGGTTTCTCACCGGAAGGGTCAAATATCGTTGATCGTTTCCGTGATGATGGTTTGGCTTGTAACGTTGGTAGCGGTGATACGACCTTAGCTTGTTGGGATGGTCTTGATACTAGTAATAAAGTAATTGCTAGCGGATTAGCTAATCAGCCTAATGGGGCGACCACTACGCTTAACTTTAGAGTGGTAGTCGGCGGTAGTATTGTTGTACCAGCAGGTAATTATTTTGCGACGACCACTTTGACCGCTTTGCCATTATGAAAAAAATTACTTTAGTTTTTTTAGGGATTTTTATACTACCGGGTTTTTTGTTGGCGGCTACAGATGAATTTACCATTAAAGTAATGGGGGGAGGTGATACTATTCCACCATCGACCCCGACTTTACTCACGGTAGAGCCAGTGGCTTCAAGTCAAATTGATATTAGCTGGAGTGTTGCCGTTGATAACTACTTGCTTAGTGGGTACGTACTGTCTCGTGATGGGTTGCCAATTGCCACTACCACCTTGACTAGTTTTATTGATACCGGACTCAATGCCGAGACGCTTTATAGCTATGAGGTCTATGCTTTTGACTCGGCTGGTAATATTTCTACGACTTCAAATCAACTAGCCACCACCACCCTAGCTATTCCGGTAATTTCTACAAGCACACCAATAATTAATAGTCCTACTTCATCCACCCGTGTGATAGCAATTAAAGATTTGAAAATTATTACAGATAATACAACGGCTCATTTAATCTGGCAGACAAATTTTCCGGCCCGCTATGCTCTAAGATGGGGCCAGACCGATTCTTACACCGGGGGATATGTTTTAAATGAAGCTTACCGTGAAGATAATGAAACAACCATTACTGATCTTGAGCCAGGTACTAACTATTATTACGAGCTTATTGGCTACACACCAAATGGAATTTCGATTGTTTTAAGTAAGGGACAATTTACGACGCAAGCTTCTAGTTTAGCTACCTTTGTTCCTAATGTCACTAGATTACAATCGGAGGTGGAAGGTAATAGTGTAATTTTGAAGTGGTTGTTACCAGAAAATACACCAATAAAATCGATTCGAGTTGTACGTAGTCACTTAGGCTTTCCGACTGATAGTAGTGACGGAGCGATAGTATTTGATGGGGTCGGGTCAATAATAAGAGATGTTAATGCTCTGCAATTTTACCAGAATCAATATTATTCAGTTTTTGTAGTCGGGGAAGATGGAACTATCTCTTCGGGAGCGGTTATTTTGGTGCGCCAAAACGAAGCGGTGGTGATTTTGGGCGGTGAAGGTGTAGCTACCATTAGCTCTGCGTCAAGCTCGCCTGAGGTGGAAGAGATACCATTATTTGGTCTTGATGTACAAGATATTTTACTTCAACAAGATGAGCAGGGTTTTAGTTTTTTTAATGAACGGATAAATTTGTTGAATACACGTGATTTCACAATTAGTATTAGGCGTGATGCTTTGCTTGAACATTTGAAATCAATCATTGTGACTCTACTCGATCCAACTGACCAAAGACGGAGTTACTCATTTTTGCTACGAATAAATAAAGAGGGAACTGCTTATGAGGCGACTATCGCTCCGCTGTGGGTGGTTGGGGCTTCGCGTTTACAGGTTGAGATATTTGACTTCGAAAGAAAGCTAGTAGGAAGGTATCGTAAGCCGGTTGATTTTATAAACCCACCCGCCTCGATTGCTCCGGTGATTTTCCCCGATGCCATTTTATTTACGGCTAAAGAAGCTTGGCCGATTCTGGCCCTGATGCTATTGGTAATTTGTCTGATTTTGATTTTGGTTTGGCGACGTCATAATCACACCATCCCCAATTAATCATTGAACTCATATTTGTAAATTTCGGCTGCAAAACCTCGCTTCGTCCTCGCCTTATACTAATAAAGCTCGGACTCCAGCTTGTCTTTCGCTCGAAATTTACAAATATTTCAAATGTTCAAGCAGTAATTGGGTAGGGTGTTAAACTGAGGATAAGCTCTAGTGTCGATTTACGTTTTTCTCGCTATAGTAGTAGAAGTTATTTAGTTTATTTAATATAGCCTATGATTCGTGTAGCAATTAATGGTTTTGGTCGGATTGGTCGAACTTTCTTTCGTTTGGCTTATGGTAATCCACATTTTGAAATAGTGGCAGTGAATGACTTAGGTGATTTAGAAAATCTAGCGTATTTATTAGAGTATGATTCAGTTTATGGTCGCAGTCCTTTTTCGGTCGAACGGAAAGAAGGGAAACTGATTATCCAGGGTAAGGAAGTAGCTTTCCTACAAGAGCGTGAACCAGCCAAACTTCCGTGGCGGGTGATGAATGTTGATGTAGTGATGGAGTCAACTGGTTTTTTTACTAGCTACGAAGGGGCTAAGCAACATTTGGATGCTGGAGCAAAACGAGTGGTGGTCTCAGCCCCAATCAAGGGTGACCCAAGCGCAGTTGGTATCACAGGAGCAACTGTCCTGATGGGGGTTAATGAAGATGCTCTCAATACTTGCCAGGTATCTTCTAATGCTTCATGTACCACCAACGCTACGAGCCCTCTCATTGCTATCTTGAAGGAAGCTATTGGTATCGAGAAAGCAGTACTTAATACTGTACACGCTTATACCGCCTCTCAGAGTCTGGTGGACGCACCGAATAAGAAAGATATGCGTGAGGGACGGGCAGCTGGTTTGAACATCGTGCCAAGCACGACTGGAGCGGCTATCGCGACTGCTTTGGTACATACTGAACTAACAAATAAATTTGATGGTATTGCCATGCGGGTACCAGTACCAGTTGGTTCAATTGTTGATGTTACATTTATTGCTTCACGTGATACGACTGTGGAGGAGGTAAATGGCGCACTAGTGACAGCCTCTAAAGAGGATAGGTGGCGAAATCTATTTGCTGTGACTGATGAGCAAATCGTTTCGACTGATATTATTGGATCTAGAGTTGGTTCTATCGCTGACTTATCTTTCACTAAGGTAGTAGGTGGAAACTTAGTAAAAGTTTTAGCTTGGTATGATAACGAAACTAGCTACACCCAAACTCTTATTGAGCATGTACAGGCAGTGGCCAAGAGATTAAAGTAAAAATACATGACAACACCAGAGACAGTGAGCACTATTTACTTAGCGACTGATCACGCTGGTTTTGCCCTGAAGGAAGTAGTAAAAGATTGGCTCTTATCGTTAGGTAAATATAAGGTAGTAGATTGTGGAGCAAAATTACTTGAATCGGAAGATGATTTTCCTGATTTTATTAAGTTGGCAGCTGGGGCGGTAAGTGTCAAGCCTGAAAATTCCAAAGCGTTTATTTTTGGTGGTTCAGGGCAAGGTGAAGCGATGGTAGCTAATCGTTTTAATAACGTGCGAGCGACGGTGTATTATGGAGGAAATATAGAGATTATAAGATTATCTCGGGAGCATAATGACGCCAATATTTTGTCTTTCGGGGCACGTTTTGTAACTCCTGATGAGGTAATTGAAGTAGCAAAAATGTGGCTCGCTACCAACCCAACTCTAAATGAAAGACACGTTAGAAGAATTAAAAAAATTGAAACGATTACTAGAGAATTACGAAAACAATAATTATGAAGCCGATAGTACCAGCCATTATTCCTAAGTCGGCTCTTCTGTTGCGTAGTACATTAGAGCAGTTAAAATTTTCACCAGAAATTCATGTTGATGTTGTGGATGGTAAATTCGTACCGTTTATTTCTTGGCCTTATGAACCAATTGGAAATGCCGTGGAGGTAAAACAAAGCACCGACTCTTATACCCTTGAGGTAGATTTGATGGTAAAAGACCCACTTCCAGTAGCTAAAGAGTGGATTAAGGCTGGAGCGGATATGTTAGTTTTTCACGTTGAAACTATTTCGTATGAAGATTTTTTGGATTTTGTAACGACTACTTCGGTATCGGTAAGTATTTCGGCTTTGAATGACACACCTATGGAAGTGTTTAAACCTTACATAAAAGTAGCGGATGCAATTCAGCTGATGGGTATAGCTTCGATTGGAGCTCAAGGACTACCTCTGGATGAGAGAGTGTTTGCTAGAATCGAAGAACTAAAAAGAGAATTTCCACACCACCCGATTACCATTGATGGTAGTGTAAATATGGCGACAATTAAACGTTTAGATGAGGCTGGGGCAGATAGATTTATTTGTGGCTCGGCTATTGTAGCTACCTCAGACCCGCACTTGGCTTACCAAAAACTTAAACAAGTAATTGGCTAGTAACATGGTGGTACTACTCGGGGTGTGGGCTTCTTGTTATACTCTTAGCATCATATGCATTATTTAACCTCAGCTGAAGTAGTAAGTCTGGAATTAAAAGCCAATCACATTCGTCAAAGTATCATCGAAATGCTGGTTGCAGCTGGCAGTGGACATACAGCTGGGCCATTGGGGATGGCGGATATTTTTACCTTGCTCTATTTTAAAGTATTGCAACATGATCCAAAAAATCCTACTTGGGAAGAGAGAGATAGGTTAATTTTGTCTCATGGGCATATTTGCCCAGTCTTGTATGCAACCTTGGCCCACGCTGGATATTTTTCGGTAGATGAATTAATCACCCTTCGTAAGTTTGGTTCTAGGTTACAGGGGCACCCACACCGAGTGGCTTTACCGGGACTTGAGACAAGCTCTGGTCCTTTGGGGTCTGGCCTTTCACAAGCAGTAGGTATGGCCCTAGCTGAACGGATTGATAATCCTTATTCCTCAAAATACATTTATTGTTTAACTGGAGATGGAGAATTGAACGAAGGACAAATATGGGAGGCGGCTATGCTGGCTGGAAAAGAAAAATTGCACAATCTAATTGTTATTGTTGACAGAAACGGTATTCAAATTGATGGCTACACCAAAGATGTTATGCCACTCGAGCCACTAGCTGAAAAATTTGAAGCCTTTAACTTTGATGTCCAGGAAGTCGATGGCCACAATATAAGAGCGGTAAATGATGCGATTGGTAAAGCACAGGCGGTGTATAGTCAGCCATCACTTATTATCGCTCACACAATTGCTTCTAAAGGGGTGGATGTTTTTGAAAGAGATTTTCGTTGGCATGGCAACCCACCAGGAAAAGGACCAGAAGATAGAGTACAAAAGGGTGAACAAGCCGCCGTAGCCTTAGAAAAGCTACGCACTTTGGCTGGTCTTATTGCTAAAGAAGATATTTCGTAATTTCTATGTTAGCTCCACATTTAGATAAAAAATTTGATACACCGGAAATGGTTCTTTTGCCGAGCCGAAATGGTTATGGTGAAGGTTTGGTAGAAGCAGGAAAGCGAGATACGCGAGTGGTGGCTTTGGCGGCAGACTTAACTGAGTCAACCCGTACTTTGCCTTTTGCGGAGGCATTTCCTAATCGATTTGTGCAAATTGGTATTGCGGAGCAGAATATGGCCTCGGTCGCAGCTGGAATGGCCATGATGGGTAAGATACCATTTATTGCTTCTTACGCCATGTTTTCTCCGGGTCGTAACTGGGAGCAGATAAGAACCACTATTGCTTATAATGAAAGTAATGTAAAAATTATTGGCGCTCATGCTGGTATATCGGTTGGTCCTGATGGGGCAACACACCAAGCAGTAGAAGACATAGCCTTGATGCGTGTCATTCCTAAAATGGTTGTTATTGCTCCGGCTGACGTACACGAAGCACGTAAGGCGGTTTTGGCGGCTGCTAAGTATGAAGGACCAGTTTACATACGAGTAGGTCGTAGTAACACACCGATTGTTACTACACCAGAATCACCGTTTGAAATTGGTAAGGCGGAAGTGATGTATCAGTGTGATAATAATCTCTCGCCTAAGGTTGCAATTATTGTTACTGGTGTTTTACTTTTTAATGTTTTAAAAGCAGCGCTAGAATTAGAAGGTCAAGGTATTGGTACCACGGTGTTACATATGCCAACGATTAAACCACTTGATACACAAGCTCTGCTAAAATTAGCCAATGAACACGATGCCTTAGTGACGGTTGAAGAGCATCAAAGAGCTGGTGGACTAGGCGGAGCGGTAGCTGAGTATTTGAGTGAGGCAAGACCAATTAAGATAATTAGGGTCGGGGTGGATGATGAGTTTGGTCAATCAGGTGAGCCAGAAGAATTGACGGAACATTATGGTTTGGGAATCTCTAGTATTGTAGAAGCCGGGAAGAAAGCAATCGGGTAGATTAATATACAGACAAAAAGCCCATGACGAAGTCATGGGCTTTTTGAATAGTGTTTACCAGGGAGACCCGAAGTTTATTACCGCTCGCTTAGCTAGATTCTCCCTTGGGGGTCGAATCTAGCTAAGCGCCTGCTTGCTCTGCATACAGAAAATACATTCCTTCTAGTCGTTATTTTCCAGCAAAGTTCGTAATAGTCACATGCTACGCATGTTCGTTTACTCACTTAATTTTTTTGGGCTTCGTAAGAAGCGGGGCGGTTTTCCAGGTAGCTTTCTAATTGTTCTCTACTAAGTAGACCGGCTTGTGCGCCGATGTACTGCACGACTGACATAGAGTTGACCGGTCCCCAAGTCAGTGCTTCGGCCGGAGTCTTACCTAGAGCGATGGCAGAAGTAAAGGTAGAAGCAAACGAATCACCAGCTCCGGTGCGGTCTATTGGTGGGCTTGGATCTGGGTACATTGGCATGAACCAGGCTTGGTCAAATTCATCAACAACATAGGCACCATTAGGTCCATCGGTCATAACTGGTAGTTTTGGTCCCAGTTCTTTGAACTTGCGTAAGAGAGTTGGGACATGTTGCTCGGTGGTGTTTAAGATTTCTTGCGCCTCCTCTTTATTACAGAAAAATATTTCAGTTACCTGATATAGATCTTTAAGAGCTTCATATCCAAGTTTAATTTGGAAGGTACCGGGTTGAAAAACTAATTTCGTGTCGTGGTTTTTTATGTAATCGGCTATTTCATGATGATATGGTACACCGTGTTCGCCAATTGATGAGAAGTAGAGATAGCGTGGTGGTACGGCAAAATCGGGTAAGGTATAA
The DNA here is from genome assembly GCA_020720815.1 of Candidatus Elulimicrobium sp. GTDB lineage: Bacteria > Patescibacteriota > Minisyncoccia > Phycocordibacterales > UBA918 > OLB19. The sequence goes on from DYNY01000015.1 coordinate 9,740, forward strand.
GGAAAGACTTCGTGTTTTATGAGAATTGTTCGTTCTGGTCCGTAGCGTAATACATAGTGATAATTCGTATGTTTACCCTCATGAATTTTTACGTACTCAGTATTGATACCTTCATTACGCAAGGACTCCAAACAATCTTTACCGTAACGGTCATGGCCTAAATTGGAAACCAGGGCGGTCTTTAGTCCTAATCTATTAGCGGAAACGGTGGCATTTGGTGAATTGCCAACGGCATTTACTATCACTACATCATTATAGGGAAGCTTGCTACCAAAAGGCATATGTAGGGTAAAACGACCTGTATCCATATCCTGGCTAACATCTGCCCCGTCCTTATTTAATTCAATAAAAGCATCAACGACGATATCACCGATGGCAACGAAATCATATTGTTCTGACATACACCAAGTATTGTAACACCCCGTTCACTTGGTATGTTGGCTCGCTGACAGCTTTTGGGGAGACTCGTGCAGGAGTAAGAGACTTATGCTATCGTGTAGGTATATGACAGTAACATTGCCAATCAAATCAAGAAATAAGGGGGATAAGGCTGTGAAGCTTAATTTAAAAGAATCTATCCCAGGTATCATTTATGGTCCTAAACAGGAACCAATATCCGTGATGGTTAATCGTAAAGAATTTGAAAAGATGTTTAAAACAGCTGGAGAGGCAACTGTAATTTCACTTGAGGGTTTGCCATCAGCTGTTGATGTATTGGTTAAAGACGTCACATTTGCGCCAATTAAAGGTGGAATTGTTCACGTCGATTTTTATGCTCTTGAAAAAGGCAAGGAAGTAGTGACGCACGTGCCACTACACTTTACTGGAGAAGCACCGGTCACTAAGCTGGGTGCAGTAGTTAATAAGGTATTACAAGAAGTGACGGTATCGTGTCAGGCATCCGATTTACCTGCCCATATAGATGTAGATTTATCTTTGTTGATTGAATTAGAAGCAAAAATAAAAATAGGAGATTTGGTGGCACCAAAGGGAGTAAAAATCACTGAAGCGACTGATGTGGTGGTGGCAATAGCCGAAGCGGTGGTAGAAGAAGTCGTGTTTGAAACCCCAGTGGTAGATATAGCTGATATTCCAGTTGAGCAAACTGGAAAAGTTGAGGCTGAGTAATTTTATTATACCTTTACAAACCTCCAGCCGTTTGGTCCTTTGACCAAACGGCTGTGTTTGTGTCAGTAGGTTTGTTATACTGATAAAGTTATGCGTAGTTTTCTTTTAGTGTCTATTTTTGGTTTATTTGTTTTTAGTCAAAGTCATTTTTTACTCCAGGCTGAGACTTCTGTTGAACAAAGAGCTAGGCTTGAAACAGAGCTACAAAATGTTGAGCGACAAATGTTGACTCAGCAAAGACTAGTAGAAGACAAAAAACTTGAGCGACAATCATTAGAACGAGACGTAGCCATTATAGAAGGTCAGATAAAACAAACTCAACTTGGTATCCAGGCTCGTTCAGTGGCCATCATGCAACTAACTAATCAGATTGAAGATAAAGAAGTTACACTTTTAATTCTGGATGACACTTTGCGTAGACAGCGAGATTCATTAGCTGATTTAATACGCAAATCAGCCTTACTGGATGACTTTTCTCTGGTTGAGGTTATTTTGAGCAGAAAGAACTTCTCTGACTTTTTCTCTGATGTGGCAGCTTACCAAGCACTCAAAAATTCTCTCAATCAATCACTGGCTGTTGTGCAAGATATCCAACAAAGTACAGTAGTGCAAAAAAATCAATTGGAAGCAAAGCAAGAGACTGAAGCTGAGATGAAACAGATTCAGGAGTTACAGAAAAAAGAAATTGAACAAAAGGAAAGAGATAAAGGGAATATTCTTAAAGTTACTAAGGGAGAGGAAAAAGCTTATCAACAATTATTAGAATCTCAACAAAGGACTGCTTCCCAACTACGTAACGCACTTTTCCAATTATTGGGCGGAGGCGGTGGAATCCCTTTTCCGGAGGCGGTAGATTTGGCTCGCTATGCTGAAAAACAAGTTGGTGTACATGCTTCGTTAATATTGGCTATTTTGGAGCAGGAAACAAATCTTGGTTCTAATTTAGGAAGTTGTATCTATAATGATTTGAAGGGCGGAAAAGTGGTTATGCATCCAGACCGTGATGCGCCAATTTTCTTAGCGGTGGCAAATATTCTTAGCTTTGATCCCCGCAGTCGGTCGGTTTCTTGTCCAATAGTTTCTGGGGGTGAGCGTTATGGTTGGGGTGGAGCGATGGGACCATCGCAATTTATTCCTTCTACTTGGGCGATTTATGGCGGAATTATAAATCAAGGCAGTAGTTGGGTTTATAGTGAGGCTAGTGATGCTATTCGTCGAATTAATGGTAGTGGTACACCAGCTAACCCATTTAATAATCGGGACGCTTTCTTGGCTACCGCTTTACTCTTACGCGATAATGGGGCTGATGGTACATACGCTGGAGATAGGCGAGCTGCATTACGCTACTACGCTGGTTGGGGAGGGGCAAGTAATCCGGCCAATGCTTTTTACGGCGATCAGGTAATCAATCGAAAAGCACGCTTACAACAAGAGATGAATGTATTAGCTGGGAGTTAAAGGGTTGCGTTATTACGTAACTTTGTTATAGTACCCGACATATATGAAAGCTGATATTCACCCAAAAAACTACCGATTAGTAATATTTAAGGATAACTCAAGTGAGGAGAGGTTTTTGATTGGTTCAACGATTAATACTACTAAGACTGATACATGGACCGATGGTAAGGAATATCCACTTTCTTCGGTCGAAATCTCTAGCGCTTCGCACCCATTTTATACCGGTCAGGAGAAAGTTATGGATACTGCTGGACGAGTAGAACGCTTTAAGGCTAGAGCGGCCAAAGCCATTGCTGGATCTAATAACCAGTAGCTTAAAATCCGTTTGACTTAAACCAGGTTGAGCGGATTTTTTGTGTGGTAAGCTGATTAGATAACATATGGAATACAACGAAATAGAGCTTCAGACTTTTAAAGAAAATCACAAGACCCAATTTCTAGCTGGTCAGTTTTACGAGCTGACCCGTAAACAAAATGAAGCGATTGATTTAGCTCAAGTGGACCCAGCGATGGCCTCTTTGGTAGAGGAGGAAATTACTGAACTAGAAAATCGTCGAGAGGGGCTTTATACAGAAATGAAAAGGATCATTGAAACTATAAAAGTAGAAGATGAAAAACCCTATGGCGTTATCCTTGAAGTCAGGGCTGGGGCAGGTGGAGATGAGGCGGCTTTGTTTGCTGAAGAGTTATCTAAGATGTATTTGGCTTACGCTGAGAGTAAAGGCTGGCCTTACTCTATAGAAAATGAATCTCGTGGTGCTTCTGGTGGGTATAAGGAAGCCACCTTTGAAATTGTTCATCCTAAGGTTTATGAAGATTTACGTTACGAGACTGGTGTGCATCGAGTGCAAAGAATTCCCGTGACTGAAAAAGCTGGTAGGATTCATACTTCAACAGCTTCGGTAGCAATTTTACCAATGCGACGCAAGCCTACGATTGAAATCAATCCAACTGACATTATGATGGAATTTTCTCGTTCCGGTGGGGCTGGTGGACAAAACGTAAACAAAGTAGAAACAGCTGTGCGTTTAGTGCATTTACCAACTGGCATTGAAGTACGTAGTCAATCAGAACGGTCTCAGCTTAAGAACCGCGAAAAAGCGATGAATATTTTGGTGGCTAAACTGGAGGCGGCACATGACGAAGAACAGACCAAACAACATGCTTCTGAACGCAAAAATCAAATTGGAACTGGAGACCGATCAGAGAAGATTCGCACTTATAATTTCCCCCAAAACCGGATAACTGACCACCGAATAAAGGAATCTTGGCATAATATTGAAGGGGTTATGATGGGAGAGATAGGAGTAATGATTGATTCACTCAAAAACTACGCCAAAGGTGATGAGTCGGAGGTTGCACCGGTTTAGCATATATGATAGCATCACGAGGCTTAAGCGCAGTGCGCTTTTTTGCTTAGTATTCATTATGTCAATAAACACCAACAATTCATCACTTATCGAGCGCCTATTTAAGGTAGGAGCTCATTTCGGCTTTAAGAAAAGCCGTCGTCACCCAACTGTTACCCCTTATTTATATGGTACAAAAGAGGGTAACGATATCTTCGATTTAGAAAAAACTGCGGTATTGCTAGATCAGGCTGCCGAAATACTAAAAGAAATTGGTCTTAATGGCAAGACAGTTTTATTTGTCGGGACAAAAGAGGAAGTAACTGCGATGGTGTCAGATGTAGCGGTGAAAGTTGGAATGCCATTTGTGGTTAACCGATGGATTGGAGGAATGCTAACAAATTTTTCTGAGATTAAAAAAAGAATTGCTCGTCTTGAAGAGTTGGCAACAGGTACTGCTTCGGGCGAACTCGAACGCAAATATACCAAAAAAGAACGTATGGTATTAGGTCGCGAAGCTACTAAACTAGATCATAATTTTAAGGGTATTAGCACCATGACAAAACCACCAGATATTGTGGTGGTAGTAGATCCTCGTCATGATCATATTGCTATCAAGGAAGCTAAGTTTATGAAGATTCCAGTGGTTGGTATCATGAGTTCAGATTGCAATGTAACTGATGTTACTTATCCAGTCTTGATCAATGATTCGTTACAAGGTAGTGTAGCAATCGCTTTACAAGAGCTAACACACGCTTTTGCCACCGGAAAGTCAGCCTACGTACCAAAGCCGGTTGTGGCTCGTACTGAAACTAGACCAGTGCGTCCTCGTTCTGCAACACCAACACGTTCGTAACCCTTTTGGAGGAAGAGTCTGTTCTTTATAAAGTATTTAAAAATTAGACTTATGGAAATAACATCAACCCAACTAAAAGAATTGCGTGATAAGACTGGTATCTCAGTTATGCAATGTAAGAAGGCGCTTGAAGAAGCGGGTGGGGATATGGAAAAGGCTGTTATTATTCTAAAAAAGAAGCGTAGTGAAGCAGCGGAGAAGAAGTCAGATCGTGAACTTGGGGCAGGGGCAGTTGGAGTTTATATTCATAACACAAATGAAGTGGCTTCAATGGTTTTACTTTCTTGCGAGACAGACTTTGTTTCTAAAAATCAAGAATTTGTGGCTTTAGCTAAAGAAATTGCTATGCAAGTAGCGGCTACCAATCCAACTTACATCACTACAGCTGAAGTACCTGAAGAAACTCTTAAGAAAGCTAAAGAAGTATTCCTAGCTGAGGTAGCGGATAAGCCAGCAGAGATGCAAGAGAAAATTATCGCTGGGAAAATGACAGCCTACTTTAAGGAGCAGATTTTAATGGAACAATCTTTCATTAAGAATCCAGAGACAACTATTGGTGAAATGATAACCGGGGCAGTGCAAAAATTTGGTGAGAATATTCTTATTTCTAAAATTTCACGAGTTTCGGTAAAATAATTATGCTTAGCGCAGGACCACTTTTTTTACTAAGTGCTAGCTTGCTGGTTTTGTATTCCGCACTAACTAGTTTAGAGGAAAAGAGACAGGAGCGATTTATCTTAAAAAAATTCAGAGCCGGCTTAGATGATTTAGTAACGAAAGTCTTTCTAGGATTGCAAAAAAATATACGTCATATTATTCGTCACACAATAAAACTCACTTGGTATTATAGTTTACACTCGGCCCTGAAGGCAGTTTTGACCCTATTGGTGGGGACGTATGATCGGCTAGAAGGAATGTTTATACAAAACAGAGAGCGTGCTCGGAGTCTGCGGGCTGAAAAAAAAGCCATTTTAAAAGAAATAAATCATCTCACGGTTATCAGTGAGCATAAAGCTTCAATGGCTTTGACTTTTAATCAAAAAAAGAAATTACGCGCCAAGAAGTTGGAGCGTGAATAAAGTTGCGATTTTTCTGAAACACGGCATAATAGCAGGACTTCAGTATTTCAATTAAGATTGAGATGATGAAAGAAGTATTGCCATCGAAGCAACAGTTGGGAGAGTTGAAAGAGTATGGGATACTCTTTCAAAGTTTTGGAAACATTTGCAAAACAAACCAAGAGAAGAGTCCGGTTCAATAGTAGAGGGAAGTATTGCCATCTTAGCTCAGTTGGTAGAGTTGAAAGAGTATGGGATACTCTTTCAAAGTTTTGGAAACATTTGCAAAACA
>DYNY01000015.1:15980-22580 GCA_020720815.1 Candidatus Elulimicrobium sp.
AGAGTCCGGTTCAATAGTAGAGGGAAGTATTGCCATCTTAGCTCAGTTGGTAGAGCAACGGTTTTGTAAACCGTAGGTCGTCAGTTCGAACCTGACAGATGGCTCCGACACGAGAGGAGTCAAAAATATAACGAAGTGCTCCTCATTACAAACAACTCCCAGATAAGAGTTTACTTTTATCTGGGAGTTGTTTGTAATGGGGAGAGCAAGCTTTGCTTGCTATTTTTGATTACCGAGTGATGACAATCTGTATCCTTAGATACAGATTGTCATCCAACTATCAGAGGGCTTTAAGTTTCAACAGGTCTTTATTTATAGCCATAATAGGTATATACTCAGCGATACATTTATGACTGAAAAAGAAGACGGCCATTTATTGCCATATGCCAGAAGAGAGGATTTTCACGTTGGACGAGCCACTGAATTATCTGGTCGAAGAAAATTTTTTTATCGTTGCTTGGAGATATTGCCTGGAGTAGCTTCTTGGACGACTATTATTGGCGTAGTGCTACTTTCTATTTATACCCCTTTTGTGGCGGCTTATTTTGTTATTGCTTTCGCGCTTTATTGGGTACTTAAGACAGCCTTTCTCTCTTACCACCTACGTTATAACTGGAAGCGCTTAAGGCACCACATGTCGTTAGACTGGAAGTCGTTGATTGCTCGCTTTGATTATGACAATTTGTATCATGTTGTAATTTTGCCTTTTTATAAAGAACCAGCTTCAGTAGTATCGGCTAGTCTTGAGGCCTTAGCTAATGTGCGTTACGATTCAAAAAATATTATTGTGGTACTGGCTTCCGAGGAAAGAGCCGGTGGGCAAGCAGGTGAAGTTCTTAAAGAAATGAAAGAGCGTTATGGTTCAAGGTTTGGTTTTTTTCTTACCACGGTTCACCCCAAAGATTTGCCTGGTGAAATGGCAGGTAAAGGCTCCAATGCAACCTACGCGGCCGAACAGGTCAGAATAAATGTACTTGATGTTCATGGTATTAGGTACGATCAAACTCTAGTATCAATTTTTGATATTGATACAGTCATTTACCCTGATTATTTTAATTGTCTGGTGTGGCATTTTATGACAGCCGAAAATCCTCTCAAGAGTTCCTTTCAACCAGTGCCTATTTTTAATAATAATATTTGGGAAGTGCCGGCCATTTCTAGAGTTGTCGCTATGAGCAGTACTTTCTGGGAAATGATTCAACAAGAAAGACCAGAACGTATGGCGACCTTTTCCTCTCACTCGGTCAGCTTTAAAGCTTTATATGAAGTGGGGTATTGGCAAAAAAATATGGTCAGTGAAGATTCGCGAATTTTTTGGAATTTGTTACTGGCTAATAATGGGAAGTATGATGTTGTTCCGCTGTCGTATCCAGTATCTATGGACGCCAATGCAGCACCATCCTTTTTTAAGACACTAGCTCAAATTTATAAACAACATCGGCGTTGGACTTATGGAGTAGAGAATTTGTGTTATGTGATGTATCACTTTACGCAAAATAAAAATATACCTTTAAGACAAAGAATAAAAATTATCTTACAGCAAGCCGAAGGTTATTGGTCACTGGTTACTAATCCAATCATGTTATTTATTTTGGGTTGGGCACCAATTTATTTAGGTAGTGAGCAATTTCACCAGACTGTTCTTTCGTACAATTTACCAATCATGGTTCGGGACTTACTCATCTTGGCGATGTTTGGTTTAGTAATATCATCTTTTATTTCTTTAACGCTGATTCCGCCTAGGCCACAAAAAGCTAGTCGCTTTCATTATTTGGTAATGGCTATTCAATGGATAATGGTGCCGGCCACAATGATCGTCTTTAGTGCTATACCAGGGCTAGATGCTCAGACCAGGCTAATGTTTGGAAAATACATGGGCTTTTGGGTAACACCTAAAGATAGGTAGATTTATGATAAAGTATTTTTATGCAACCGTTAGTTAAACCATTGTCATTGTGGCGACGCAAGTTGGTATTTGGCTCATTATTACTTGCTTTTTTAATTAGTTTGCCAGCTTTTATATTTTACGCCACCGGTTATCGCTATCATTTTACTTCACAAAACCCGGTGTTCACTGCTACTGGTGGATTTTATATTCTAGCTGAGGCTGAGGACAGTCAAATCTTTATTAATGATGTAGAGGTTAAAAATGCTCGTTCATTTCGTAATGCCTCTTATATACAGGGTCTAGAACTAGGTACTTATCGTGTTCATGTTCAGTCTTCTGGTCTAAACACATGGGTCAAAGAGCTCAAAGTCTATCCTCAAATCGTAACTGAAGTAGAAGCCTTTAATCTACCAAATGTCCCGCAGGTGCGTTTGATTACACCATATCTAGACAAAAAAGATATGGCCGTAGTTTTTCCCAAGGCCTCAACCACACCAGTACTTAATGGCATAGCTAGTACGACGCCGTTTATTGTTACTAACTCAACCGCCACAAGTACTTATACGCAAAATCAGGAATATATTTTTCTAGAAAAGCTTTTTCTAGAAAAAGCTTCAACTACGGCGCAACTTAATAAACAAAAAGAATCAAATGTCAGTGGCAAATTTACTTTTGCTACTACAACCAATAAAGATGTTAAGGAATCATCCTTAGAGATTGCCACCACCACAGTAATCTCTGGTGATATTATGTTGTACGAAAATACTGGTGATGTATATGCCAGAACAATGTTTGATTCTATAAGGAATATTCCACATTACTTTTGTGCTGATCAATTTTGGGTAAATGAAATTGTGACAGTTAGTGAAGATATATCAATCATTAATGAGAAAATAGCTAGTGAAGAATATAGTGACGGTACTACTTGTCGTAAAGAAATAAAAATTGACCGGCAAGGACAAGAGGTGATTGGTTTTGAGTTTTATCCACTTAATAAAAACTTAGTTTTGCTTCATTTAGCAAACGGTATTTATGTGATTGAGATAGATGACCGGGCCTGGCAAAATACTCAACTGTTGTATCCCGGTAAGGACTTACAGATGGTTTTGTATCGGGACGGTATTTTCATCAAAGAAGATCAGTTAATCTTTGAAATACTCCCTAAGATCAATAATTAAGGGTTGCCCCTATACCGTCCCTGGTCTTTGCTGTTTGTTTCTCCTACTACCCCAATATCCGTTCTAGGCAAACAACAAACCAGGCTGGGCTGGGGCAAATTAATAGTCATAATTAGGACGGACAAATAATAGATTTTCTGCTATAATAATCATGTTTTTTAAGGGTAAGTAATTTCGGCATGGCAGAAAAAAAAGAAAAGAAGGTTAATTATGACGCATCATCGATTTCAGTTCTAGAAGGACTTGAGCCGGTAAGAAAGCGACCAGGAATGTATATTGGTACAACTGGTCCAGATGGTCTACATCATTTAATTTGGGAAGTGTTCGATAACTCACGCGACGAAGCGATGGGTGGTTTTGCTAATAGAGTAGAAGTAGACCTTCTACCAGAAGGTTATGTTCGTGTCGTTGATAATGGTCGAGGTATTCCAGTTGATATTCACAAACAAACTGGTGTCTCTGCTCTAGAGACGATTCTTTGTACTCTCCATGCTGGAGGAAAGTTCGGTGGCGAAGACAGTGGTTATAAAGTTTCTGGTGGTCTTCACGGAGTAGGTGTGTCAGTGGTGAATGCTCTGTCTAGCCATGTGATTGCTGAAGTTCATCGTGATGGTGGATATTTTATTCAGGAGTATAACATTGGAAAGCCCAAAGCTAAGGTTAAGAAAGTTGGTCCATCAAAATTCCAAGGCACGATTATTACTTTTAAAGCCGACCCAAGTATCTTTCCAGATACTACTTATGATTTTAAAAGAATCATTAACCATCTTCGACAACAAGCCTATCTGGTTAAGGCCATGCAACTTTCAGTGATAGATGCCAGACCACTCGATGATAAATTTAACTATAAAGGGGCTTATTACCTAAGTGATATGCATCTTGAAGTACCACAACAACACTTTTATTTTGAGGGGGGCCTTCGGTCATTGGTGGCTTTTAACAACCATTACCAAAAACCAGTTCATAAAAATATTTTCTATGTCGAAAAGGCTAATGTAGATAGCGCGGTTTTATCGGTTGAGGTGGCTTTGCAATACGTAGATGATATTTCAGCTAGGATCTCTGCCTTTGCCAACAACATCTACAACCCAGAACAAGGAACACATGTTACTGGTTTTAAAACTGCCTTGACTCGAACCCTTAATAATTACGCTAAGAAAAATAATTTCTTTTCGGTAAAAGATAAAGACGCTGGTTTTACTGGAGATGATGTACTGGAAGGAATCACGGCGGTGATTTCGGTAAAGATGCCAGACATTCAATTTGAGGGTCAAACAAAAGCTAAGCTTGGTTCAGTTGAAGCGCGCGGAGCCGTGGAGTCGGTGTTTGGTGAAGCTTTCAATAATTACTTGGAAGAGAATCCAGATGACGCAAAGGCTATTATCAATAAAGTAGTAATTGCTGTAAAAGCGCGCAAGGCAGCTAAGGCGGCCAAGGATAGCGTGTTGCGTAAAGGAGCACTCGAAGGCATGTCATTACCAGGTAAGCTAGCAGATTGTCAAAGTAAAAATGCAGAGGACTCTGAGTTGTTTATTGTAGAAGGGGACTCGGCTGGTGGTTCAGCAAAAATGGGACGTGATCGTAAAACTCAGGCTATCTTGGCTTTACGAGGAAAAATTCTAAATGTTGAACGAGCCCGAATCGATAAGATGTTGGCTTCCGAGCAAATTAAGAACGTAGTGATTGCTTTAGGTACAGCGATTGGTGATGTATTTGATATCAGTCGTTTGCGCTACCATAAAATTATTATTGCCACGGACGCTGACGTTGATGGGGCACACATTAGGACACTACTTTTGACATTATTTTATCGTTACTTCAAACCTCTACTAGAGGCTGGTTTCATCTATATTGCTCAACCACCTCTGTACAAGATTCAGTATGGAAAGGAAGCCAAATATGCTTTTAGTGATGAGGAAAAATTTGCCGTACTGCAAGAATTTGGTGTAGATGCTGACGCTACTGAAGTGAATACCGAAGATACAGATGGGGATGAAGAAGTGGTAGCTGAAGTAGTTAAAAAACAACCAAAGGTAAGAATTCAGCGCTACAAGGGACTAGGGGAAATGAATGCTGATGAGCTGTGGGAAACTACTATGAATCCAGCTCATCGTATTTTGAAGCAAGTAAATATTGATGACGCGCTTTTGGCCGATAAGGTCTTTGATATCCTAATGGGAACAGATGTCTCTAGCCGTAAGTCATTTATTCAATCTAATGCTAAGTTAGCCAATCTTGATATTTAAGCAAGGTTGGAAGTCATATTAAAAATGCCCCCAGAAGTTTCTGGGGGCATTTTTAAGTTTAAGGAGATTCTACTTGATTACTGTAATGGTAGTACGAAATTGATTATTGTTAATGTTTTTGTCAGTCTTGGTCGTAATGTCGGCACTAATATTTTTTGTGCCTGTTTTAGTAATACCGGGAAATTCTACGGTAATAACCGCTCGTTCATTTGGCTTTAAAGGAGTTTGTTCACTTGAATTAAACGTTAGATCATCCGCTAGGTTGGCTTTAAATGTCCAAGGTAAAGAAGTCTTTGTGCCAATATTATGAACTGAAAACTGAAAAGCGCCACTGACGTTTTGATAGACTAGATTAGTTTTTGTAAAAACATCAGTACGATTTTTTATTCCAACACCAAGAAAAGTGACCGCTAAATCAATGGTACCATTGGGGTCAGATATAGGTAATTTATAAATATAAGTAGGAATAGTAGGCTTTGGGGTGGTAACTTTTGCCGATTCTTTGCTTGGAGTAGTAACGACGATTGGCTTAGTAGTAACTTCTTCTGGTGTACTGACACTAGCAATTTCTTTTGCAACAGTGCTTTCAGCTGTGGTAGTAGTTACTTTTGTTGGCACACTAACCATCACTTCTGTCGTCGGGGTTTCGGTAATTTCAACTATCGGAGAATCTAAGTTAGGGTTTGTAATAGTAAGTACTCCACGATGAGTAGCACTCGGTATTGGGTCATTGGTGCGGAAAAATGAGATTTTGTAGTCAACATCTATCAAATCTTTAGCATCAGATTTAGCCGAAAGAACTACCTCAGTAGTAGAGCCCAGTTCATAATCTTTATCACAGGAAAGAAGCGGAATATTTTTTTGATTGGTACTTAGACTGAGAGAGATATTATCGTGACAAGTATAAGAAAAAGTAAAAGTACCAGGTTTTTTTTGTTCTTGCCAAGATAGAGTTATGGCTTCATTAGTTTTTAGTAAAGTTTTATCGGCCACCACTTCGATGTTCTTTGACTGTAGGGGATTGTGGTTGTAAACACTATTAGCAATGGACGCTAGTGAATCTATGGCAGTAGGTAAAACTTTTACTATTTGGACAGCTAACCAAGCGGTCAAAATAATAATAGCTAATAAACCAGCGACCGCTAAACCTTTAATAATCGGTTGTTTTTTCTCCGTGGTAACGTTTTCCATATCTGACATTTTTACCATAACTAGCAATAATGTCAAGTGTCTCAGTGGCAGATTCAATCCCTAAGTGCACCACCCCAGACTTCTAATGGACTTTTAA